>JAJECB010000496.1 GCA_022822245.1 Gammaproteobacteria bacterium | reverse complement strand
ATCCCGAGGGTGACGGTGAGACCGGACGCGAGGATGTTCACCGCGAGCCCGCTGATGATCTGGTTCCCCCGGTGGGTGATGCAGGCGAAGCCGTGCACGAGGCTCATGGCGACGGACACCCCGACCGCGGCGAGAAGCCCGAGGTACACCGAGCCGGTCACCGCCGCGACCGCTCCGGCCGCGAACGCGCTCCCGAGGAGCTTCCCTTCGAGCGAGATGTCGATGATCCCGGAGCGCTCCGAGAAAAGGCCCGCGAGCGCGCAGAAGACGAGCGGGGTCGCGAGCCGCAGGGTGGCGTCCAGGGTCAGGAGGAGCTGGAACGCGAGCTCGTTCACGCGGGGGCCTCCCGGGCGCGGGGGCGGTGCATGACGGCGGCGAGGAGCCGCGCGAGCGGCGGGTTCAGCATGTAGGCGAGGGCTCCGGAGAACAGGATGATGAGTCCCTGGATGACGAGGAGCATGTCGCGGGTGATGGTCTGGAACTCGAGGTCGAGCTCGCTCCCCCCCTGGTAGAGGGCCCCGAAGAGGAGGCTCGCGAGCACGATGCCGATCGGGTGGTTGCGTCCCATGAGGGAGACCGCGATCCCGGTGAACCCGTAGCCCGCCGTGAAGTTGAGCAGCAGCCGGTGCTGCACGCCGAGCACCTCGTTCACCGCCATGAGGCCCGCGAGCCCGCCCGAGATCGCCATCGCGAGGATGATGGTGCGCGGGATCCGGATCCCCGCGTACGCGGCGGCCCGCGGGCTGTGCCCGAGGGTCCGCACCGCGTAGCCGAAGCGGGTGCGCCAGATGAGGAGCCAGACGAAGACGCACGCCGCGATCGCGAGGAGGAAGGAGAGATTGAGCGGCGAGCGCCCGATCTCGATGCCGACGAAGCCGAGGATCTCCTGGATGTCGGGAAGCTGGGCGCTCTCCTCGAAGCCGCGCGACGTGGGGGAGCTCTGGCCCCGCTTGATGAGGGGTCCCGCGAGGAGCGAGACCATCACCCCCGCCGCGATGAAGTTGAACATGATGGTGGTGATGACGACGTGGCTCCCCCGATAGGCCTGGAGCCAGGCGGGGACGAACGCCCACCCCGCCCCGAATGCGGCGGCGGCGACGATCGCGAGTGGAATGAGGACGAGTCCCGGCAGTACCGCGTCGAGCGCGAGGCACACGAGCCCCGCCCCGAGCCCGCCGATGTAGGCCTGTCCCTCGCCCCCGATGTTGAACAGCAGGGCATGGAACGCGACCGAGACCGCGAGGCCGGTGAAGATGAAGTTGGTGGTGTAGTAGAGGGTGTAGCCGAGGCTTCCCTCGTAGAAGAAGGCGCCCTGGATCATGACGTCGATGGCGCGGAACGGGTCTTCGCCGACCGCGAGCACGACGAGGCCCGAGACGACGAGAGCGATGGCGAGGTTGATGAGCGGCAGCAGGCCGATGTCCGCCCAGCGGGGGAGGGGCGGGGCGCTGCTCACGCCGCGGTCGCCGCCGGACGGTCGATGCCCGCCATCATGAGGCCGATGCGGTTCGCGTCGGCCTCGCTTCGGTCCACCTCGCCCACGATCCGGCCCCCGTTCATCACGAGGATGCGGTCGGCGAGGGACATGATCTCGTCGAGCTCGACCGAGACGAGCAGGATGGCGCAACCGGCGTCGCGGATGGCGAGGAGCTGGGAGTGGATGAACTCGATCGCTCCGATGTCCACCCCGCGGGTCGGCTGGCCGACGAGCAGGGCCTTCGGGGCGGCGGAGAGCTCTCGCGCCACCACCATCTTCTGCTGGTTGCCCCCCGAGAAGCCGCCGCAGCGAAGGTCAGGGTCGGGCGGGCGGACGTCGAAGCGCTCCATGAGCCCCTCGCACCGCGCCCGGATCGCCGCGAGGGCGAGGAAGATGCCTTCGCCCGCCTCTGCCCCGCCCTGGTACCCGAGAATGGACGACTCGGAGGCGGTGAACGGAAGGACCAGGCCGCGCTGCTGCCGGTCCTCCGGAATGTGGGCGAGCCCCATGCCGCGCAGGAGAGAGGGCTCGGGCGGGGCGGACGCCGAGAACGTCCTTCCCGCGAACGTGATGCTCCCCGACTGGGGCGGCTCGATGCCGGACAGGACGTCGAGGAGCTCCGTCTGCCCGTTTCCGGCCACTCCGGCAATGCCGAGGATCTCGCCCGCGCGCAGCTCGAAGGCGAGGTCGGTGAGGCGGGGCGCGCCCCGCTCATCGGCATGGCTGAGCGACTCGACGACGAGGATCGGAGCCCCCGGCTCCCCCGGCTCGCCGCCGACGGTGAACAGCACGTCGCGCCCGACCATCAGCCGGGCGAGCTCCTCCTGGCTCGTGTCGCGGGTGGGGCGCCGGGCCACCATCTCGCCGCGCCGCATCACGTACACCATGTCCGTCGCGGCCATGATCTCGCGCAGCTTGTGGGTGATGAGGAGAATGGTGACGCCGTCGCGCTTGAGGATCGCGAGGATCTCGAACAGCCGGTCCGCCTCCTGCGGGGTGAGCACCCCGGTCGGCTCGTCGAGGATCAGGATGCGCGCGCCCCGGAGCAGGGCCTTGAGGATCTCGACCCGCTGCTGAAGGCCGACCGGCAGCTCCCCGACGAGCGCGTCGGGATCGACCTCGAGCCCGTAGGTCGAGCTGAGCTCCGCCATCCGGTCCCGCGTCGCCTGCTTCCCATCGGCAAGAAAGGGGCCGCCTTCGCGGCCCAGCATCACGTTCTCGAGCACGGTCATCGTCGGCACCAGCATGAAGTGCTGGTGCACCATGCCGATGCCGTGCTCGATGGCGTTCGAGGCGCCGGCCATCCGGACCGGCTCTCCGTCGATCAGGATCTCTCCGCTGTCCGCGGTGTAGAAGCCGTAGAGGATGGAGACGAGGGTGGACTTGCCGGCCCCGTTCTCGCCGATGATCCCGGTAACGGACCCGCGGTCGACCGAAAGATCGATGTCGCGGTTGGCCTGGACCGCTCCGAAGCGCTTGTTGATCCGCCGCAGCTCGACCGCCGGCGGAGCGGATCCTCCCCCTCCACCGGCGGCCGTGCTCGATTCCACCCTGTCCGTGCGCTCCTCCAAGGGAACGTGCCGGGTTCGCCGGTGCGGACGCGGCCGCGTGCGCGTATCAGACGGGATGCGTCACATCGGGCACGACTGGTCGGCCTCGTAATTGTGGACCGCGATCTCGCCCGCGATGATGGCCTCCTTCGCGGCGGCCACCGCCGCCTCGATCTCGCCCGCGACCAGGCTCTGGTTGTGCTCGTCCACGGCCCAGTCCACACCATCTTCGGCAAGCCCGAGCTGCATGATGCCGGCCGAGAACATTCCCTTGTGGGCATCCATGAAGTACTGGTACGCGGCGACGTCCACCCGTTTCACCATCGAGGTGAGCATGTTGCCGGGCGCGAGGTAGTTCTGGTTCGCGTCGACGCCGATGGCGAGCTTGCCCGCGTCCGCCGTCGTCCGGATGACCCCGATGCCGGTGCCGCCCGCCGCGTGGTAGATGACGTCGGCGCCCCGGTCGATCTGGCTCTGGGCGAGCTCGCCGCCCTTGACCGGATCGTTCCACGCGGACGGGGTGGTCCCGGTCATGTTCTGCAGGACCTCGATGTCCGCGCTCACCGATTTCACGCCCTGCACGTAGCCGCAGGCGAACTTGTGGATGAGGGGGATGTCCATGCCGCCCACGAAGCCCACCGTGCCGGTCTGCGACTTCATGGCCGCCGCGACCCCGACGAGGTAGCTTCCTTCGTGCTCCTTGAACGAGTACTGGCGAAGGTTCGGATGGTCGAGCCAGTAGACGTCGATGATTCCGAACTGGGCGTCCGGATTGGCCTCGGCCACCGCGGCGATCGCGTCGGCCTGGGCGAACCCGACCCCGAGGAGAGCGGTGGCGCCGCGCTGAACGAGGCGTTCCATCGCGCGCTGGCGCTGCGCTTCGTTGGTGACCTCGAACTCCATGACCTCGATGCCGGTCTCCTCGGTGAACCGTTTCACCCCGTTGTAGACGCCCTCGTTGAACGACTTGTCGAACTTGCCGCCCATGTCGTAGACCACGGCGGGCTTGAAGTCGGCGGCCTGGGCGGTGGTCGCGGCGACCGCGATCGCGGCGGCGGCGAGCAGGCGGAATGCGCTCTTCATCGGATGGCTCCTCGGCGTTGCGGACAGGGTTCGCGCCCGGGTTTCGCGCGTGTGCGGCGGCGGGAGCGGTCGGCGAAGGCTATCCCTTCGCCCCGAGCCTCCGCAAGCCGTTCCCGTCGAAAGGGTAGCGGTGGACGGCGCGGGTCCATCCGCCCGGTGCGGGCGGTCTTCCCGTGCGAGGATCGGCGCTCGGACGGGCTGGTCGAGTGACCGACGAACATTTCCGAATGAGCCGCCTCCCCTCGAAAACCCTTCGCCTGCGAACCCCGGGAATCGTTCCTTCCGGGGCGCCCGTCTCCATCGACTTCGAGGGCCAGGCGGTCCCGGCCATCGAGGGGGAAACCGTGGCCGCCGCCCTCACCGCGGCCGGCATCACCGCGCTTCGCCGCGCGCGGAACGGCGACCCGCGCGGTGTCTTCTGCGGGATGGGGGTCTGCCACGAGTGCCTGGTGACGGTGGACGGACGCCCGGGACAGCGGGCGTGCATGACGCCGGTGCGGGAAGGAATGTCGGTCGCCGCCCATCACGACGACGCGCCGGCCGTCGTGGCGGCCGGGATGGCGCCCCTCGTTCCGCCTCCCGCGGACGGGGTGCCGGAGATCGAGCGCGACCTCCTCATCATCGGCGCGGGACCGGCCGGGCTCGCGGCGGCCGAAGCGGCCGCCCGCGCCGGGGTGCTCGCCACCGTCCTCGACGAGCGGCCGCATCCCGGCGGGCAGTACTTCAAGCAGCTCGCCCCGAGCCACCGCTTCGCCGGGCCCCGGGCGCGCGATCGGCAGTTCGCGTCCGGCGCCGATCTCATCGAGCGGGTGCGGGCCGCGGGGGTGGAGATCTCGAGCTCCGCCACCGTGTGGAGCGCCCACGCGGACGGGCCGGCCGGCACTGGCCACGATGCGAATGCCGCGGCGGCGGAGGTCGACGTCGTCATGGACGGGCGCGCGCAGCGATACCGCGCCCGCCAGCTCGTCATCGCGACCGGGGCGTATGAGCGGGCGCATCCGGTCCCCGGCTGGACGCTTCCCGGCGTCATGACCACCGGCGCGGCCCAGACCCTGGCCCGCGCGTATCGGGTGGCCCCGGGCGCGCGGGTGCTCGTCGCCGGCAACGGGCCGCTCAACCTCCAGGTGGCGTGCGAGCTCGCGGCGGGAGGGGTCGAGGTGGCGGCGGTGGCGGAGACGGCTCCGCCGCCGGCGGCCCGACCCGGCGCGGCCCTTGCCGCGCTTCGCCACGCTCCGGGGCTCGTCGGGCAGGGGATCGCGTACCGCGCCGCCCTCGCGCGCCGCCGCATTCCGGTGCTCCACCGGCACGTCCTCGTTCGGGTCGAGGGCCGCGACGGCGAGAGGGTGCGGAGAGCCGTCCTCGCTCGCATCGACGCACACGGAAACACCGTCGCGGGAAGCGAACGGGTCTTCGACGTGGACGCGGTATGCACCGGCTACGGCTTCCATCCCTCGACCGAGCTCACGCGGCTCCTCGGCTGCGACCATCGCTGGGACCCCGACGCGGGGGGCCTCGCGGTCGTCCGCAACGACGACGCGGAGACGTCCCTCGCCGGCATATTCGTTCCCGGCGACGGTGGGGGCGTGGGCGGAGCGCACGCGGCCCTCGCCGAGGGAACCCTCGCCGGACTCGCGGCCGCGCGGAACCTCGGTCGGCCGATCCCCCCGGACCTCGAGGCGCTCGCGCGGAGCGCGCGCCGGGAACGGGACCGCGCCCGGCGGTTCCAGGCTGCGCTCTGGACGCTCTTCGCGGCGCCGCGCGAGTTCCCCGATCTCGCCGGCGACGACGTCGCGATCTGCCGCTGCGAGTCGGTGGGGGCGGGGGTGCTCCGGTCCCGCATCGCGGCCGGCGCCGACGAGTCGGGTGCGCTCAAGCGCCTGACCCGAGTCGGCATGGGCCGCTGTCAGGGACGCTACTGCGGGCCGCGGATCGCCGCCTGGTGCGCGGCCGCCCGCGGCGAAACGCCTGACCCGTTCCGGCTCTTCGCCCCGCGGTTCCCGGTGAAGCCGGTACCGGCCTTCGCCCTTGCCCGCGAGAAGCCCGAGTGGAGCCACGACGACCAGGGAGAGGCGCTCCCGCCCCGCGGCACCGTGCGGAGCCCGGTTGCGGCCGAGGCTGCCCGGACCGACGCGGAGGCGAGCGTCGTCATCGTCGGGGCCGGGATCGTCGGCGTCACGACCGCCTGGGAGCTCGCGCGCGAGGGCGTCGACGTCATCCTCGTCGAGCGCGATCAGCCGAACGCCCATGCGTCGGGCAACAACGCGGGGTCCCTCCACGTCCAGCTCCTCGCGTACAACTTCGGAGAGCTCGCCACCGCCGCGGGCCTCCCCGCCGCCCAGACCCTGCCGCTTCAGCGCGAGTCCGCGCGCCTCTGGCCGGAGGTGGCCGAGACCCTCGGCGCGGATCTCGAGATCGTCCGGACCGGGGGGCTCATGGTGGCGGAGACCCGCGAGCAGACGGCGAAGCTCGCCCGCAAGGCGGCGCTCGAGGCGCGCTTCGGCACGCCGGTCGAGGTGATTGGCCGCGACGAGCTCCGCGCCCTCGCGCCCCAACTCTCCGAGCGGCTCGTCGGGGCCGCGTATTGCGCCGAGGAAGGCAAGATGAGCCCGCTCGCGGCCGGCCCCGCGGTGCTCGAAGCGGCGCTCGCGGCCGGCGCCCGCCTCTTTCGGGAGACCGAGGTCCTCGCCATCGAGCGCGCCGGTTCGGCTTTCGTGCTGCGAACGACGCGCGGCGCCATCCGCGCGGGCCGGGTGCTCAACGCGGCCGGCGGCTGGGCGCCGCGGGTGGCCGCCATGCTGGGCGTTTCGCTGCCGATCCGGGCGAGCCCCATCCAGCTCATCGTCACCGAGACCGCACCGCCGCTCGTCACCCATCTCCTCGCCTACGCCGACCGGCACCTCACCATGAAGCAGATGGCGGCCGGAAACCTCGTCATCGGGGGCGGCTGGCCGTCCTCGCTCGACCCGGTGAGCGAGCGCGCCCTGGTCCGGCGCGAGAGCGTCGAGGGGAACCTGTGGGTCGCCGACCGGGTGCTCCCCGCCCTCCGGTCGCTCCGCGTCATCCGCACCTGGTCGGCCATGAACGTGCTGGCTGACGGCGCCCCCATCCTCGGGGAGGTGCCGGGGGTGCCCGGCTTCTTCACCGCGAGCACCGTGAACGGGCTCACCCTCGCCCCGGTGCTCGGCCGCATCAACGCGGAGCTCCTGCGGACCGGCCGCACCGGCCGCGATCTCGCCCCCTTCACCCTCGACCGCTTCAACTGAGAAACAGGACATGACGCTGCTGAAGAATCCGTCACATCCCGGCGAAGTGCTCACGGAACAGTATCTTGAGCCGCTCGACATGAGCGCGCTTGCGCTCGCGAGGCACCTGAACGTGCCCCGGATGCGGATCGAACGGCTCGTGAAGGGCGAGACGGCGCTGAGCGTCGATACCGCGTTGCGGCTCTCGAAGTTCTTCGGCACCACCGCTGAGTATTGGATCAACCTGCAACGCGCCTACGACCTCGCTCGGGCCCGAGAGACCGCCGACCTGTCCGACATTACTCTCTTGGCCGAGGCGTGAACCCGTGCACCGCCGACACTGTTCCGACCTCGTTCCGGCCGCGGCCCGCCGTCTCTCCACGGTCGGGTACGCCGCCGCTGGCGGGCTGAGGTAGGATGGCACCAATCGGTCGTGGAGCGGATCGTCGTGCGGACAGGTCGAATCGAGATCAACCCCGCCGTCATGTTGGGCAAGCCAGTGGTGGGGGAGACCCGCATCCCGGTGGAGCTGGTCCTTCGCAAGCTCGGTGGAGGCGCAACGACCGGCGAATTGCTCGACGCATACCCCAGGCTGACGAAACACGACATCCACGCGTGCCTGGTCTACGCGGCGGATACGATCGCCCGTGAAGAAACCGAGATCACCGAGCCGGCGTAGCCGCTCGAAGAGCCTGCGATGGCGCGGTTTCTCGCCGACGAGAGCTGCGACTACTCCGTTGTCCGTGCACTGGATCGCCTTGGGCACGAGGTTCTGGCGGTTGCAGATCTTTCTCCCAGAGCCGACGACGAGTCGGTCATCGGGCTTGCCCTGCGGGAGCGATGCATCCTCCTGACCGAGGACAAGGACTTCGGTCAACTGGTCCACGCAAGCGGAATGCAGTCCGTCGGCGTCATCCTGTTGCGCTTTCCGGCCGGTGCGAGATCGACTATCGGGGACGCCGTGGCCGACCTCGTGGGCCCGCGGGGAGAGGACCTGATCGGCAGATTCGTCGTCGTCCCGCCCGGAAGGGTGCGCATCGGAGCTTCCCCGGGTCATCGTCACCTTCCTGGTCGCATTCGGCGCGCTCATCCTGCTCTCGGTTCTCGGGGTGGTGCTGTTCCAGATCGTGGTCATCATCGA
>JAJECB010000413.1 GCA_022822245.1 Gammaproteobacteria bacterium | reverse complement strand
ATGGTGAGCATCCACCACGCCGTGCGGGAGATCTCCTCCTTGCGCCGGATGAGCGATCAGATCCAGGCCCCGGACCCGAGCGGGACGGCGAGCGCGAAGGAATAGGCGAATGCCAGCACACCGACGCCTACCGCACCGAGCATCGCCAACGAGTGTCGTCAGCGCGGAGCGGTCCCGGCGATGAAGCACGCGATGCCTGCCATCGCCGCGAGCGTCATCGAGGAGAGCGCGGCGGACCCGGCCTCGCGACGAAGGCGCGCTCGGGCGCCCGGGCAAACCAGAACCCCGATCCCCGGAACCGCGTGTGCGAGCATGATCGCGATGAACGACCCGCCGATGAAGATGTCGGCTCCGTAACGATCATGCTCGGGACGAAAACAAGCGCTGCGGCCCGCGCTCCCTCCCGCTCTTTCCCACCATTGCGGATAATCCACCCGCGCATCAATCTGACGAGATCCTCCGACCATCGTTCAGGCCAAAGTGGGCAACAACAATCGCGGTCGGCCCCAAGGCCCCTGTCGCCGCCGCTCTGCGATACGTCGACCGGCCGCAGGTCTTCGGAAACCGGCAGGGGAGCCGGATGTCCCGTGACCGGAGACGCCGCGCGGCGCCCGCCGCGAGTCACCGCATGACGCGGCGGCTTCGCCTGTGGAGCGGCCTCGTCCTGTTCGCCTATGTCGCGGGGCATCTGCTCAACCACACGTTCGGACTCGCCTCCGTGGAGGCGATGGAGGCGGGTCGACGCGTGTTTGCCGCCGTCTGGCGGAGCCCGCCGGGAATGGCGCTTCTGATCGCCGGCTTCGCCGTTCACGGCACGCTTTCGTTCGTACGCCTGTTCCGCGGACGCAGCTTCAGAATGCCGGCCTGGGAGGCAGCGCAGCAACTGCTGGGGCTGGCCATTCCCTTCCTGCTCTTCGGACATGTGCTCGGCACGCTCGGACTTGCCGTGCGCTTCGGCCTGGACCCGAGCTACCCGTACGTCCTGTGGGCGATCTGGAGCGATCCGTGGAAGCAGATCGCGTTGCTGGGCGTTGTCTGGACGCATGGCTGCATCGGGATGCATTTCTGGCTGCGCCTTCGGCCATGGTACCGGCGCGGGTTGCCCTTTTTCTTCTCGGCGGCGCTGCTCCTGCCGGCGCTTGCGCTCGCGGGCTTCGCGGTCGGCGGCAGGGACGTGCTGGCGCTGGCGGCAGCGGACACCGGCTGGGTCGGCACGCTGCTGGAACGGATACGGCATCCGGGAAACGAGGGGACCGAATGGAGCGAGAACGTGGAGGCGCTCGCAACCGCCGCGCTCGGCGCGGCGCTGGCGGCGCTGGTCGTCTGGCGGTCGGTGCGTGCGCTCAAGGCGCGGCAGCGACGCCCGGTCCGCGTCACCTACCCCGACGGGCGGGTCGCGCGCGCCGAGCCCGGCGCGACGTTGCTGGAGGTGAGCCGCAGCGCCGGCATCCCCCACGCGTCGGTGTGCGGCGGGCGGGGACGTTGCTCCACCTGCCGGGTCCACGTCTCGCGCGGTTTGGATACGCTTGCGCCGCCCGACGAGGACGAACGCGCGTTGCTGACGCGCATCGGCGCGCCGGAGCATGTGCGGCTGGCCTGCCGCGTGGTGCCCTCGGACGACATCACCCTGACACCCCTGCTGCCGGCCTCGGCGGGTCCGTCCGCGGCGTGGATGCGGATGGGCCATCAGCACGGCGTTGAACGCGAGATTGCCATCCTGTTCGCCGACCTGCGCGCCTTCACGCGCCTTTCCGAGGACAAGCTGCCCTATGACGTGGTGTTCCTGTTGAACCGCTTCTTTCTCGCCATGGGCCGGGCAATCGAAGGGGAAGGCGGCCATGTGGACAAGTTCATCGGCGACGGCGTGATGGCCCTGTTCGGGATCGACGACACGCCCCGGGCGGGGTGCCGGAGCGCGTTGCGCGCGGTGCGCGCCATGGCGGCCGCACTCGAAGAGCTCAACCGCGCGCTCGGCGAGGAACTCCCCGCGCCATTGCGCATCGGCATCGGTCTGCATGCCGGGCCCGTCATCGTCGGCGAGATGGGCTACGGCCGCGCCGCATCGGTCACGGCCATCGGCGATGCGGTCAACGTCGCGAGCCGGCTGGAGGCGATGACCAAGGAGTTCGGCTGCCAGGCGGTGGTCTCGCACCGGGTCGCGCGCCTCGCCGGGACCGATCTCTCCTCTCTTCCGTCCCGCCTGAGCGGAATTCGCGGACGCGAGCGCCCGCTACGCGTCTACGCGGTGGACGACGGCGGCGATGTTCCCCTGCCGTCCTGACGTGATCCGCCACTCCCCGCCCTCGGAGGCGAGGCCGGCCGCTGGCCGATGCGCCAGTCGCGGGCCCGCCGTCGCAAAGCCGAAACCGGGCTGCGCCACGCCGACAACTGCCAGCGCGATACCCCGTAGTGGTGCGCCACTTCGCCTACGAGCTTCCCAGGACGGAAGCTCTCGTGCACCACCCGCGCCTTCTCCTCGGTGCTAACCCGGATATTTCACCGATGTCCTGCTGCGGACACCAATCTGCTTGCGTTAGCGGGCCGTACTCCCTCAAGCCGCTTCGACGTAGTGTCAGCTACGCCTTCAGCAGCGCGAATGCACTCTTTCGGTCCGTGCGGCCCACTACCACAAGCATCTTGGCGCCCTCGCGACGAACATCGGTGAAATATCCGGGCTAAAGCGACGCCGTGAGACACGGCGCGCAGATACCCCTTCGCTCTCCTCGCCTCGCCGACCCTCGGCCGCGCTCGAATCTTGTCTTGTCCGCAGCAGACCATCGACCATTGTCCGCAAGCCCAACAAACGCGGCGCGTCGACAACCAACTCGCTGGCGTGAGTGATGTGCACGGGCGCTTCGTCCGCAGTGAGCGCGTCGGTCCACTCGTCCGGGATCATGCGGCGAGTGTCGTCGGGAAACAGCAGGAGAAGCCGAAGCCGATTCCCGCAGTGGATCGGCCAACGACCTTCGAGGACTGCCCAAGACATGTGCTTTACGGGTAATCCTGACCGAACCTGGAAGCTCGTGCAGACGCCGTTTCGGCTTGTCGTCGAAGCTCTGGGCGAGACCGAAGTAGTGGCTGTCGCGGTCCTCGGCGATGGACTGCCCGACCACGACCTCATGGCAACCGGGCGGGGTGCCACCGTCGCTCGAACCGGGCCCGGTGGACGGTCAGAGTTCTTCGTATCGTCGGAGACGGCTTCCGCCGATTTCGCGAGCCTATCGCCCACCGAGCACACGCTTGGCGTTTTCGCGCAGCTCCCCGGTCGGCCCGACGTACCGGTACAAGATGACGGACTTGACGCCAAGCTCCGCAGCCAGCTCGGAAACAGATGTGTCGCGGTTCTTCATCGCGGCCTGAGCAAGTCGGACCTGCGCCTTGGACAGTGCGAACTTCCGCCCTCCCCTTCGGCCCCTGGCGCGTGCTGCCGCGAGACCGGCGACCGTGCGCTCGCGAATGAGCTCGCGCTCGAACTCGGCGAGCGCCGCAAAGATCCCGCAGACGAGTCGACCCGCTGGGGTGGTAGTGTCAATTTGGGCCCCCCGCCCCGCGAGGATCCGAAGCCCGATCTCGCGATCTGAGAGCTCCTGCACAACGTTGACGAGGTGGCGGAGGTCACGTCCCAAACGGTCGAGCTTCCACACTACGAGCGTGTCTTCCGCGCGGAGCGCCTTGAGGCACGCGTCGAGGCCGGGGCGGCTGTCGCGCTTGCCCGAAGCCTGGTCCTCATAGATCGCTTCTGGCGCGACGCCCGCCGCGATGAGCGCGTCGCGCTGGAGGTCTAGGCTCTGGGAGCCATCGGCCTTCGAGACGCGCGCGTAGCCTATCAGCATGTGTCGTAAACGTTCGTTTGTGATGTACTTGACGGGCTAGCTACTCTTTGCTTCTCGAGTGGGGGGCGATCGGCCCCAGCGGGGTGGCATTCCCTTGCCGCCTGACACCCCTGGAGTTTCTCAGTCGTTCGGCTTCGGCGTGATCCCGCGGGCCTCGAGCACGCGGTCGAGCCCCTCGAGGACAAGGGCTTGGATGGAGCTTCGCTCGTCGATCGCGAGGTGGCGGAGCTGCGCCCAGAGCTCGGGGGCAACGTAGCCGACGACCCCGCGTTTGCCGGTTCGGCTCGGTGCCGTACTTCGCTGCCCGGCGACCTGGTCCGGTTCACGTGTCGGCGCCGGGTCTGCCTCCTCGCGCATTGCTTGCCCGATGTCGACGGGCGGTGGGGTCCCGGTGGCGTGGGTTGCGCTCGCAAGGGTGTGCTCGCCTTTCCTACTCGCCCTCGCCACGACTCGTTTCTCCCTGGGAGCGGCTCCAGTTCCACAGCTCGTCGATCTCGGCAGCTGCCTTGCCCCGAGGCGCGTACCCTTGGGCGGTGAGCCCGTTGGTGAAGGCGCGCACGTGGTCGAGCCGGTGGTGCACCACGACTGGTGCGCATGCAACGTCGTAGCCGGCGATGGCGTCGTGCGCCTCTGCGATGAGCGTCGAGCCGACCGTGGTCTGGCTGATGACGGCGACAGTGGTCTTCCCTGCCATCCGGGCGATATCGACCGATGTGCCGATCGCGTCGATATCTGCGACTGACGCCTTGCAGGGGATGAGGATGAGATCGGCTGTCCGGGCGGCGGCGAGTGCGGCGTCGCTCGCGTGCGGGGCGGTGTCGATGATCGCGATCGCGGCTCCGGCGTTGCGCGCGGCCTCGAGGACCGGAGCGAGCCTGGGAGCCTGGGCGCCGATGACGGCGGGCGAGTTGGCCTCGCGGCGGTCCGCCCAGGTGGCGGCGGAGGCCTGCGGGTCGATGTCGACCAGGGCGGTGGGCGTTCCGGTCCGCTGCGCCGCGACCGCGAGTGCGCACGATAGGGTCGTTTTTCCCGTACCGCCCTTCATTGCGAGGCATGCAATCGTGAGCATGCCCGAATGCCAGCATGTCGTCGACCAAGCATGCGAGTGTGTGGGAATGTGAGCTTGACGGCTGGAAGGCGCCCGGACACTGCACGAATTCGGGCCGCCTTGCGTTGCGGGTGCTGCACGCCTGTGCCGCCGCGCCCATCCCTGCGCGCTCCCAGGAGGCCAGTGGCCCCGCCGCGTTCGCGCTCCCGACCTGAGCCTTGTCCGTAGTCAGGTCGAGGACCCTTCCTTCCCCGAAGCAAAGAATCGCGCCGTCATGTTGGGCGCTGACGGGTTTTCAGGGCATCGTCTCTTTGCTCGTCACGGCATGCCTACCTCGAGCCAGTGCCCGCGCCCGTACCTACTCGGCCAACGAGAGGTTCTCCGCCGAAGACCGCCCGTCCCGTCCGGGACGCACCTCGTAGCTCACGCGCTGCCCTTCGCGAAGGGTGCCGAGCCCGGCCCGCTCGACGGCGGAGATGTGCACAAAGTCGTCCTTGGCCCCGCCGTCCGGGGATATGAACCCGAAGCCCTTGGTCGCGTTGAACCACTTCACGGTTCCTGTCGGCATAGTCGTGATCTCTCGTCGGAAATGGGGGATGCGCCCGTGTACCGGGGCGGGGAGTCTATCGCACGAACCTGCTGTTGGGGTGTCGGCGCCCAGCCAGGGACGGGGCCTCGGTGCTGGTCGCCCACCTGCACCTGTAGCCAAGGGGGCGGCGGTGCATGCTGGTCGAAGAATCCCGCACGCAGCCCAACCGCGGTCCGTCCGTACACGTCGAAGGGCACCCGGGTAACCCCGGTCATCGGCACCGGCCCGACCAGATAAGGACGTCGTGGATGCTCCGTGGCAGGCTCCCCACGGTTCGCGTTGTGGCTCGCCAAAACACAGCATGTGCCCTGCATCTCGTCCATCCCCGCCCGAGTGCCCGTTCGGCCTCATCGTGCGTGGGTGCGGCCGTTTTATCCTGGTGACGGAGGTTCCGTCTCTCAATCCTTGGCTGGAGTGGGAGAGCCGCAATCCACGCCTCTGGCTGCGCTGGGCGGACCCCGCGGAGACCGGTCTGGACGGGCCGAGGCTTGAGGTGGCCGCAGCCACAAAGTCGGACGAGGAGCGCGGCAGGGCGTGGGTGATCGCGCGCTGCCGCCTGCGCAGGCAGAAGACGCTACGTACTCTCTACGCCTGCCTCGGGGTGCAGGGGTTAGTAGATATGTTTGTGTTCGAGCGCGATCGACCGGGCATCCTATCGGTGCGGTGGATGTGCTGGCTCGCTTGCGTGGACCTCTCGTGGGCGTACGAGGAGTATGGCTGGCCCCCGGACCCGTTTCCCCGGTTTTACTGTTAGCGTTCTGCGGCGCGCCGGACTCGAGGTGAGGATTCCCTGCGGGTCGAGAGCAACCACGTCCCTTCTTTCGCACAGCGGTGATCCCGACCTCGATCTCAGATCCCGGGATGGTCCCCGGTTGGCGCCGTTTGGTGTCGGGCAGCGGACTGGGAGGGCGCTCGGGCTCGTTGCGGGTTCGTACATGGTCTCGACTCTTGTCGTGAGGTTGACTGTGGGTTTACTGCGGACTCCACGATGGGGCGAAGTTATGTCCTATCTATTTGATTTTATGGTGGGCCGTGTTGGAATCGAACCAACGACCACCTGATTAAAAGTCAGATGCTCTACCGACTGAGCTAACGGCCCGAACCGGGGCGCGGATCATACCGTATGGGGTGGCGCGAAGCCGCCGGAGCGGGAGCGGCGACCCCGGGGGTGGCTTCTTGCGGCGGGATGCGCGGAGGGGCTTCGTCAGTCGGCGGCGGCGGCCGGCTTGGAGTCGCCCCCGGACTCCTTCTTCGGCGCGGACTCGGACTTGCCGCCGTCCTTCCCCCCGTCCTTGGCGCCGTCGCTCGCGGCCGCCTTGTCGCCGGCGGAGTCGCCTCCCGCGTCCTCCTTCTTGTCGCCGCCCTTCTTGCCCTTGTCCCGGAAGTCGGTCACGTACCAGCCGGTGCCCTTGAGGTGGAAGGCGGCGGCCGAGATGAGTTTGGTGACCGGCGCCTTCTCTTCGCACAGGCACTCGGTCAGCCGCGGGTCGCTGAACTTCTGGATGGTCTCGAATACCTCGCCGCACTGCTGGCATTCGTACTCGTAGATGGGCATCGGCCGTCCCCCGGGGTATCTCGGCAGGTGGAACGTAGTGTCGGGCATTGCACTTTTCAAGAGTCGGGGGGGAAGGGAGGCGGTTCCGGCGGTTCGTTCCGGCCGCGCCCCGCGGGCCGCGCCCGGCATGTTGCAGTCGGCGGCCGCCCGCCTGGTCCATAATGCCCCGGTTCCCGACACCCACGGAGCACCGGACATGGGCGAGAAGGTCACCATCGAGATCCTCGACACGATCCAGGACGCGTTCAACCGCCACGACGTCGACGGAATCCTCTCCTGGTTCGCGGACGACTGCGAGTGGCTCATGGCCCGCGGGCCGGAGTCCCGCGACGCACGCCGGCTGCGCGGCAAGAAGGCGATCGGGGACGTCCTTCGCGCCCGCTACGAGGTCATCCCCGACATGCGCTGGGAGGACTCGCGGCACTACCTCTCCGCCGACGGAACCCGTGCCACGTCGGAGTGGATCGTCCGGGGCACCCCCGTGGACGGAGAGCCGATCGACTGCCTCGGCTGCGACCTGTGGGAATTCCGGGGCGCAAAGGTGGTCCGCAAGGACACCTACTGGAAGTACATCGAGTCCTGAGCGAGCGCCGGCGCGGCGCGTGACTCCGGTCCACGGCGGGAAGCTGGCGGCGGGGATCGGCGTCGGAGTGGGTTTGCGAGAAGCCCACTCCGACTCCGATCTTCCCTGAGCGAACGCCGCTGACGGCCAGCGGCCCGGCGCCTCGCGCGGAGGAGGAGGCGGGCCGGCTTCAGCCGCGCAGGGCCTCCACGACGGCCTCGCCGAGCCTCGCGGGGGAGCGCGCGACCCGGATGCCGGCCCGCTCCAGCGCCTCGATCTTGTCCTCCGCCCGGCCGCTCCCCCCCGAGATGATGGCGCCGGCATGGCCCATCCGCCGGCCCGGCGGCGCGGTCACCCCGGCGATGAAGCCCGCCATCGGCTTCTTCACCTTCGAGCCCCGGATGAAGTCCGCGGCCTCTTCCTCCGCGCTCCCCCCGATCTCCCCGATCATGATGATCGCCTCGGTCTCATCGTCGCCGAGGAACATCTCGAGGCAGTCGATGAAGCTGGTGCCGTTCACGGGGTCGCCGCCGATCCCGATGCAGGTGGATTGCCCGAGACCCGCCGCCGTCGTCTGGGCGACCGCCTCGTAGGTGAGGGTACCCGAGCGCGACACCACCCCCACGCGCCCCCGGCGGTGGATGTGGCCCGGCATGATGCCGATCTTGCACTCCTCCGGGGTGATCACCCCCGGGCAGTTCGGGCCGATGAGCCGCGTCCCCGAGCCCTCGAGGGCACGCTTCACCCGGACCATGTCGAGCACCGGGATCCCTTCGGTGATGCAGGCGACGAGGGGCACCCCGGCCGCGATCGCCTCCAGGATCGCGTCCGCCGCGAATGCGGGCGGCACGTAGATGACGCTCGCGTCGGCCGCCGTGCGCTCGACCGCCTCGGCCACCGTGTCGAAGACGGGAAGGCCGAGGTGCTCGCTCCCCCCCTTGCCGGGGGTGACTCCGCCCACCATCCGCGTCCCGTAGGCGATGGCCTGCTCGGAGTGGAAGGTTCCCTGCGCCCCGGTGAACCCCTGGCAGATGACCCGCGTCCGGGCGTCGACGAGCACCGCCATCAGCCTGCTCCTCCCCGCACCGCCTCGACCACCTTCCGGGCCGCGTCCTCGAGCCCGTCCGCGGAGAGGATCGGCAGGCCCGACTCGGCGAGGATCGACTTGCCCTTCTCGACGTTGGTTCCTTCGAGGCGCACCACCAGGGGCACGGCAAGGTCCACCTCGCGCGCCGCCGCGACCACCCCCTCGGCCACGATGTCGCAGCGCATGATCCCCCCGAAGATGTTGACCAGGATCCCCTTGACGTTCGGGTCGGACAGGATGATCTTGAACGCTGCGGTGACCCGTTCGCGGGTCGCGTTCCCGCCCACATCGAGGAAGTTCGCGGGCTCGCTCCCGTGGAGCTTGATGATGTCCATGGTGGCCATGGCGAGCCCCGCTCCGTTCACCATGCACCCGATCTCGCCGTCCAGGGCGACGTAGTTGAGGTCGTGCCGGCTCGCCTCGACCTCGGTGGGGTCCTCCTCGTCCTCGTCGCGAAGCTCCGCGAGCTCCGGGTGCCGGTAGAGCGCGTTGTCGTCGAAGCTCATCTTCGCGTCGAGGGCCACCACCGTGCCCCCGCCGGTGAGGACGAGGGGATTGACCTCTACGATGCTCGCATCGAGCTCGACGAGCGCCCGGTAGAGGTTCGCGAAGAGCTCCGCCCCCGCCCGCGCCGCGTCGCCCGCGAGGCCGAGCCCGAACGCGAGACGGCGCGCGTGGAAGGGCCGGAACCCGGTCACGGGGTCGATCGCGATGGTGAGGATCTTCTCCGGGCTCTCCTCCGCGACCTGCTCGATGTCCATCCCGCCCTCGGTCGAAGCCATCGCCATCACCCGGCCGCTTCCCCGGTCCACCAGCATGGCGAGGTAGTGCTCGCGCGCGATGTCGCAGCCTTCCTCCACGTAGAGACGCCGCACGGTCCGCCCGCCGGCCCCGGTCTGCTTCGTGACGAGCACGCCGCCCAGCATCGCCCCCGCGTGCGCGCGCACCTCGTCGAG
The DNA here is from genome assembly GCA_022822245.1 of Gammaproteobacteria bacterium. The sequence goes on along the minus strand of JAJECB010000413.1, from coordinate 9,066 downwards.
TGACCCGGCGAGCCGGACGCCGCCCCGGCCCTCGGGGTCCCCCTCGAACCGGCCCGCACCCCGCCCCCCGGCATGGATCTGGGCCTTGACCACCCAGGGCCCTTCCCCGCCGATCGCCTCGGCCGCCGCGACCGCTTCGTCCGCGCCGAATGCGGGGGCGCCCCGCGGGACCGGCACCCCGAACCCTCGGAGCAGCTCTTTCGCCTGGTACTCGTGGACGTTCATGCAAGCTCTCTTCCGGAGGGGGGCAACCGGCCGGCCGGTTGCCCGTGCGGGGAACCCATCCACCGGGCCGAGCGGCCCTCGAGCCGCGCGGCCACCGTTCGCGGGACTACATCACCGCCTGGATGCCGAACCCGGCGAAGTCGTTGTCCTTGAAGTTCTTCCGGAACATGTCCCGCAGGCGCGCGGCGGCGGCGTCGTAGGCCGACCCGTCGGGCCAGACCGCTCGCGGGTCGAGGGACTTCGAATCGACCCCCGGACAGTGCTTCGGCATCCTCAAGTTGAACACCGGATGGGTCTCGTACTCGGCACCGTCCTCGTGCAGCCGCCCGGCAAGCGCCGCGTCGAGCAGGGCGCGCGTGACCCGGATCGGCATCCGGTCCGCCTGGCCGACGGCCCCGCCCGACCACCCGGTGTTCAGCAGGATGCAGCGCGCCTGGTGGCGGTCCATCTTCGACCTCAGCAGCTCGGCGTAGACGTTCGGCCGATGGGTCATGAACGGCGCGCCGAAGCAGGAGCTGAACGTCGCCTCCGGCTCCTCGAGCCCGACCTCGGTTCCCGCCAGCTTCGCCGTGAACCCCTGGACGAAGTGGTACATCACGTCCTCGCCGTCCAGAATCGACACCGGCGGCAGGACCCCGAAGGCGTCCGCGGTGAGCAGCACGATGGTCGCCGGGTGCCCTCCGCGGGAGCCTTCCGCAACGTTCGGGTTGCACGCAAGGGGATAGGAGAAGCGGGTGTTCTCGGTGATGGAGGCGTCACGGAGGTCGAGGTCCTGGGGGTCCGTATCGTCGAACGCACGCCCCGGCAGCGACGGCACGTTCTCGATGATCGTCCCCGCCATCGACAGGGCGGACGCGATGACCGGCTCCGCCTCCTTGTCGAGGTTGATGAGCTTCGCGTAGCAGCCGTCCTCGAGGTTCGAGAGGCCCTCGTCCGTCCATCCGGTCTCGTCGTCCCCGATGAGGCGGCGGTTCGGATCGGCGGACAGGGTGGTCTTCCCGGTCCCGGAAAGGCCGAACATGATGGCCGGGTCGTCGCGCGAGCCGATGTTGCTCGAGCAGTGCATGGACAAGTGCCCGGCGTCTGGCAGCAGGAAGTTCATCACCGTGAAGATGGACTTCTTGACGACTCCGCAGTAGTCGGCCCGCCCGACGACGAGGCAGATCCGGTTCCGGAAGTCGAGGACGACGGCGCGGTCCGTGCGCGTTCCGTCGCGCTCGGGCTCGCAACGGTAGGACTGGACGTTGAGCATCGTCCAGCGCTTCGCCTCGGGGTTGACGAGGCCGGGCACGCGGCGCGGAAACATGTTGCGGGCGAAGAGCGCGTGGGTGGCGTACTCCCCGACGAAGCGATAGGGGATCGCGTAGGCGGGATCGACCCCGACACACCCGTCCTGCACGTACAGGGTCGCGCCGGAGGCGTTGAGATGCGCCGTGACCCGCTTCAGCAGGGATTCGAAATGGTCCGGATCGAAGGGCCGGAGGCTGTCCTTCCACCAGATGCGGCGCTCGACCTCGGGCCATGCCACCGCGAAGGTGTCCTGTACCGGCCGCCCCGTGCAGCTCGGATCCGAGTGGAATACGAGCGGCCCCTGCACTCCCAGGCGTGTCGCGAAGGCCTTGCGCTCGGCGTCCCCTCCGCCGGTCCGCACGCGGCCACGATCGTTCGCGATCGCCTCGTGGAACAACTGGGACGGGGAGAGTTCGTACCGGTAGCGGACCGTCTCGAGGCCGAGCGACGCTTGGAGAGCGTGGCGGACATCCATGGCGAGATTCCGTACAGGTTCGCGGGATTTTCGCACGGCGCCGATCCGGCCCACAACCGGAAATGCGTCTCAATCGTGCCTGCTCCGCGCGGGCCGCCGCAATGCGCCGCACGAAACCCGGTCAGAGTTTGAAAAAGGGGGTCAGTGCGGGAGAGAAATGCGGTCGGAACGGGATCCCGGGCCCGGAAGTCCCACCCCGCCCCCGTCTTCGGACCCCGAATTCACACCCGATTCCCGCCCCCGAGCTCGAAATCCCGCTCCGACCCCGTTCCCCCCCCCGGGAAGCGGGCGCGTCCCGGGATCAACGGCGCATGGACTCGAAGAACTGCGAGTTCGTCTTGGTCGTCTTGAGACGGTCGACGAGGAACTCCATGGCCCCGATCTCCTCCATCGGCTGCAGGAGCTTTCGCAGGATCCAGATCCGCTGCAGCTCCTCGGGCCGCGTGAGGTACTCCTCGCGGCGCGTCCCCGACCGGTTGAAGTTGATCGCGGGGAAGATCCGCTTCTCCTGGAGCTTCCGCTCGAGGTGGATCTCGTTGTTGCCGGTGCCCTTGAACTCTTCGTAGATGACCTCGTCCATGCGCGACCCGGTATCGATGAGCGCGGTGGACATGATCGTGAGGCTGCCCCCTTCCTCGATGTTGCGGGCGGAGCCGAAGAACCGCTTCGGCCGCTGGAGGGCGTTCGCGTCCACCCCGCCGGTCAGCACCTTGCCGGACGAAGGGACCACCGTGTTGTAGGCCCGCGCGAGACGGGTGATGGAATCGAGCAGGATGACCACGTCCCGCTTGTGCTCGACGAGCCGCTTCGCCTTCTCGATCACCATCTCGGCCACCTGGACGTGGCGGGAGGCCGGTTCGTCGAACGTGCTCGAGATGACCTCGCCCCGGACCGAGCGCTGCATCTCCGTCACCTCCTCCGGCCGCTCGTCGATGAGGAGGACGATGAGGTACACCTCCGGGTAGTTGCGCGAGATCGACTGGGCGATGTTCTGCAGCAGCATCGTCTTGCCGGCCTTGGGCGGAGAGACGATGAGGCCGCGCTGTCCCTTTCCGATCGGCGCCGCGAGGTCGATGATCCGGGCGGTGAGATCCTCGGTGCTGCCGTTGCCCTGCTCCAGGGTGAAGCGCGCTTCGGGGAAGAGCGGCGTCAGGTTCTCGAAGAGGATCTTGTTGCGGGCGTTCTCGGGCTTGTCCAGGTTGAGCTGGTCCACCTTGAGCAGCGCGAAGTACCGCTCCCCGTCCTTTGGCGGTCGGATCTTGCCCGATACCGTGTCCCCGGTGCGAAGCCCGAACCGCCGGATCTGACTCGGCGAGACGTAGATGTCGTCCGGCCCCGCGAGATAGGAGCTGTCCGCGAATCGAAGGAAGCCGAATCCGTCCTGGAGGATCTCGAGAACTCCGTCGCCCTCGATGTCCTCGCCCCGCTTGGCCCGCGCCTTGAGCAGGGAGAAGATGATCTCCTGCTTGCGCATCCGGCCGAGACCGTCGAGCCCCATCGACTGGCTGAGATCGAGCAGCGAGGGGAGAGGTTTTTTCTTCAGGTCAGTAAGGTTCATATGTCCAGTCAGGAAGGTAGGGGAAGGTGGATGTTCGGGAGTGAACGAGCGGTCGCTTCATGTCCCGGCACCGGTGCCGGCCAGGTGGCATGGCGTTTCGAAAACGGTATTCGCCTCGAGACCGAGGCCGGAGCATGTCCCGGTGAACCGGCGCGAGGGACTCGCGCCTTCTTGCCCTGTCGGAGTGGAATCGCGAAAGCCCGCTGGTTTCGGCGGCGAGGCGACCAACCGGACGGGGCGCCCAACGGGGGAAAACGCTAGCACGCTCCGGCAACCGTGTCCAGCATCCGCCCGGGAGGGCCGCCCCGGTTCATGACGACCTGATGGCCGGGGGGAACCGCGCTTCCGCCGCCGGATTCAGCTCAAATGATCGAATCGCATTGTAAATCTTACAATTTTTCCAGCCTTGAGGTTCCCCGCCGGTCCAGCACCGGCCGGCGGGGCTATTCTTCCGCGAACCGGTGTCGGAGACGGCGCATCCCCGCAAGCCAGCGATCGTAGTCTGCGGTCTTGCGCCGCATGTACTCGAGAACCCGGGGATGGGGAAGGATGAGGAACTCCTCCCGGTCCATCGTCTCGATGACGCAGTCCGCGAGCTCCTCGGGCTCGATCATCCCGTCGATGCTTGCCACTCCCTCCTCGCGCCCGGCGGTCATCGCCGTCCGCACCGCCTGCGGGCAGAGCACCGAGACCCGCACCCCGCGATCGCCGTAGGCGATGGCGAGGAACTCGGCCAGGGCGACCGCCGCGTGCTTGGTGACCGCGTAGGTCGCGGACCCGACGTGGGTGAGGAGCCCCGCCGCGGAGGCGGTGTTGACGAGGTACCCGCTCCCGCGGGCGGCCATGTTCGGAGCCACCGCCCGGGCCGCGTACACGTGGGCCATGACGTGCAGGTCGAAGTTCAGGCGCCACTCCTCGTCCGGCGCCTCCTCGCCGCCGTCGTTCGCGACCCCCGCGTTCGAGCAGAAGACGTCGATGGGGCCGAAGCGCTCCTCCGCCGCCGCGGCGAGGGCCTGCACCGCCCGTTCGTCCGTCGCGTCGCAGGGAACCGCGAGCCCCCCGATCTCGTCGGCGACCGCCTGGAGGGGGCCCGACTGGACGTCCGCCACCGCGACCCCCCGCGCCCCCTCGCGCGCGAACCGCCGGGCAAGCGCCCGCCCGATACCGCTTGCCGCTCCGGTGACGACCGCTACCTTTCCTTCGACCTTCACGCCCTTCCTCCTCGGAACTCGATTTCGGGCCGGCTAGCCGTCCCCGCTCGCGAGCCGCCACGCCCGCTCCGCCCGCACCCGGCAGTAACCCTCGAAACCGAGGGCGGTGTCGGAGCTCGCGTTGCCGTCGAGACCGCGCTTGTACACTCCCTGGATAATCGCGGCGCTTCGGAACAGGTTGTAGACGAGATAGAAGTGCCAGTTCTCGATGCCGTCGAGGCCCGCCTGCTTGCAGTAGCGGGCGACGAACTCCTCCTCGGTCGGGATCCCGAGCTCGGGAAGGTTGGGCCGGTTGAGCCCGTGCTGGTCGTCCTCGTCCGCGTAGTAGGTCTGGCAGACGTAGCCGAGGTCGGCGAGCGGATGGCCGAGGGTCGAGAGCTCCCAGTCGAGGACCGCGACCATGCGGGGCTCGCGGGGATGCACGATGGCGTTGCCGAGCCGGTAGTCGCCGTGCACCACCACCGTCTCGGTCGCGGCGGGGATGTGCCGCGGCAGCCAGTCCATGAGCGCGTCCATCTCGGGGATGTCCTCGGTGCGGGACGCGACGTACTGCTTGCTCCAGCGCGAGATCTGCCGTTCGTAGTAGTTACCGGGCCGGCCGAAGGTGTCGAGCCCCACCGCCTCGGGCGAGACCGCGTGCAGCGCCGCGAGCACGTCGGCGAGGTGGCGGTAGATGGCCGAGCGCTCGGCGGGCGACGCCTCGGGCATGAGCGGGTTCGCGTAGACCCGGCCTTCCACCTTCTCCATCACGTAGAACTTGGTGCCGATGACGGCCGGGTCCTCGCAGAGGAGGTACATCCGCGGCACCGGGACGGCGGTCTCCTCCAGGGCCTTCATGACCCGGTGCTCCCGGTCCACCGCGTGGGCGGAGGGAAGGAGCTCGCCGGGCGGCTGCTTGCGCAGCACGTACTCCCGGCCGCCGGCCGCGAGGAGGAACGTCGGGTTGCTCTGCCCGCCCTCGAACTGGCGCACCGAGAGCGGCTCGCGCTCGGGAAAGTCCGGCAGCTCCGCGCGGAGGAACGTCTCGAGAGCCCGTTCGTCGAAGCGGTGAGCGGGCCGTACCGGCGTCAACTCGGGAATGTCGCTCACTTGGGCGTCCTCATCGGCGACCGGCGCAGCATGATACTCGCCGCGGCCGGGCGCGCGCACCGCGAGCGGGAACAAGCGGTCCCGCCGCGACCCGCCCGCCGCCGCACGACACCGACGTCCATGGCGCGACTTGCGAAGGGTGGCCTCACGTCACGGACGAATCGGAAGATTCGGAAACGAACGAACCGTTCCGTACCGGCGCTTCCCGCGTCCGCCCTGCGAGTACCCGGGCGACTGTTTCCGGAAGGACAAGATCGACTAGGATCGAGCTCGCAATCGTCGATTCGCGCGGCGGGAAGCACCTCGCGGAACTCCCCGCCGCCCGCGCGTCTGGACCCCGAAAACCGGCTTGCTCCGCACGATGGCTGAATCCCTCCAACTGCGCCCGTCTCCGCCCGGGTGGCCGCTCGCCGCCTTCTCTCGCTCCAGATAGAGCGTGTTTCCCGCGATTGAACTGGACGCTCTGAGCGCCCTCGCTCAGGTCATCCTGATCGACATCGTCCTTGCCGGCGACAACGCGGTGGCGGTGGCGCTCGCCGCGGCCGGGCTTCCCGCGCATCAACGCCGAAAAGTGATCGTGAGCGGCATCGCCCTCGCGGCGGTGCTGCGCATCATCTTCGCCCTATTCGTTTCGTGGCTTCTGAACCTCCCCGGGCTGCTGCTCGTCGGTGGCGCCCTCCTCCTCTGGATTGCGTGGAAGCTCGCGGTGGAGATCCGCCGGCAGCACGCCTCCGAACCGGCCGGCCGGGGAGAGGCGGACGAAGCGGTGCAGGGTCGCCGCCCCGGCAAGACGGTCCGGCAGGCGATGACCCAGATCCTGATCGCCGACTTCTCGATGTCCCTGGACAACGTGCTGGGGGTGGCGGCGGTCGCCCGCGAGCATCCCGTCGTCCTCGTCATCGGCCTCGCCCTGTCCGTCGCGTTCATGGGGTTCGCCGCGTCGCTCATCGCGCGGCTGCTCGATCGGCACCGCTGGATCGCATGGGCGGGAGTGGTGATCATCTTCTGGGTCGGAATCGTGATGGTCTACGAAGGGGGGACGGAGGTTCTCGAGCTCATCCGCGCCTGATTCCCGTTCCCGACCACGCGCTCCAAGAGGAGGTCCGGCGCCAGAAGCCCGTGCCCCCGGAAGAGCCGACGCCCCCGGTCCCCTCCGCCGCCCGTTCCTCTCGCTCCCGGGAGGCGCGGTAGCTTCCGGCCAGGGCTCCCTGCCCATGAACGCATTGACTTAGAATCCCCCGGCTCGCGGGGGAGAGTCATGAGCTTTCGGGAAGTCGACAGCCGTTACGACGGGGTGCGGATCGAGGAGGAGGTCCTCGAGTGGTGGCGCACCGAGAACGTGTTCGAGGACTGCCAGCGACAGACCGAGGGCCGGCCCCTCTACATCTGGAACGAGGGTCCTCCGACCGCCAACGGCCGGCCGGGGATCCACCATGTCCTTGCGCGCACCTTCAAGGACATGTTCCCCCGCTACAAGACCATGCGCGGCTTCCACTGCCCGCGCCGGGCCGGCTGGGACACCCACGGCCTGCCCGTCGAGCACGAGATCGAGAAGGAGCTCGGGATCTTCGACAAGACCCGGATCGAGCGCGAGGTCGGAATCGAGGAGTTCACCCGGCGGTGCCGCGAGTCGGTCATGCGCTACATCGGCGACTGGGAGCGCATGACCGAGCGCATGGGCTTCTGGGTGGACATGGGCAACGCCTACTACACCCTCGACAACGCCTACATCGAGTCGGTCTGGCATCTGCTGAAGGTCATCTGGGACAAGGGGCTCCTGTACCGCGGGTACAAGGTGGTCCCCTACGACCCCCGGATCGGGGCGACCCTGTCGTCGCACGAGGTGTCGCTCGGCTACCAGGAGGTCGAGGACCCGTCCATCTACGTCCGTTTCCCGGTCGCGGGCGAGCCGGCCGCGGGCTCCGCGCCGGGCGGGAACGACCACGGGAGCGTCAGCGGCCGCCGTGTCTCGTTTCTCGTCTGGACCACCACCCCCTGGACCCTTCCCTCGAACCTCGCCCTCGCCGTCCACCCGGAGGTGGACTACGCGTGGGTGCACGACGGCGACGAGATCCTCATTCTCGCCGCGGCGAGGGTCGAGGCGGTGCTCGGCGACCGGGCGGGGGCCGTCGAGCGGACCGTGAAGGGCCGCGAGCTCGAGGGACTTCGCTATGCGCCCCCGTTCGACTTCCTCGCGGCGGGGCCGGAAGCGGCCGATGCGGCCCACCGGGTGCGGCTCGCGGACTTCGTGACCACCGACGACGGGACCGGGGTCGTGCACGCCGCGCCCGCCTACGGGGCGGACGACCTCCAGCTCGGTCTTCAGCACGGGCTTCCCGTGCTGCACGGGGTCGGGCTCGACGGGCATTTCCTCCCGGAGGTCGAGCCGGTCGCCGGCCTCTTCTTCAAGGACGCCGACCCGGTGCTCATCGAGCTCCTCCGGGAGAACGGACGCCTCTACCGGGCCGAGACTCACGTGCACAACTACCCGCACGGCTGGCGCACCGGCGACCCCCTCATCTACTACGCGAAGCACGCCTGGTACATCCGCACCACCGCCCGGCGCGACCGGCTCGTGGAGCTCAACCGGACCATCAACTGGGTGCCGAAGCACGTCCGCGACGGGCGCTTCGGCAACTGGCTCGAGCACAACGTCGACTGGGCGCTCTCGCGCGAACGGTTCTGGGGCACGCCCCTCCCGGTGTGGACCGACGGGTCGGGCGACTTCCTCTGCGTCGGCTCGCGGCCGGAGCTCGAGGCGCTCTGCGGGCGGGAGTTGGGCGATGTCGATCTGCACCGGCCCGCGGTGGACGAGATCGAGTTCACGCACCCGGACAACGGCCGCACCTACCGGCGGGTGCCGGAGGTCATCGACTGCTGGTTCGACTCGGGCGCAATGTCCTACGCGCAGTGGCACTGGCCCTTCGAGAACCGGGAAGGGTTCGAGGACGGCTTTCCGGCCGACTACATCTGCGAGGCGGTCGACCAGACGCGAGGCTGGTTCTACACCCTCCACGCCATCTCCACCCTCGTCTCGGACAGCGTAGCCTTCCGCAACTGCATCTGCCTCGGCCACATCGTCGACAAGGACGGGAAGAAGATGTCCAAGTCGGTCGGCAACATCGTCGACCCGTGGGACGTCTTCGACCGGGTGGGCGCGGATCCGCTCCGCTGGTACCTCGCGGCCCGGATCGCTCCCGGCGCCCAGAAGCGGGTAT
>JAJECB010000323.1 GCA_022822245.1 Gammaproteobacteria bacterium | reverse complement strand
GGCGCCGGTCATCGCCCGCTTCTGTCCGGGCATCGAGCTCGCGAACGCGGTCGTGCAGGCGCTCGGCAAGGTCGTCCCACGGCAGGTGGCGGGCGCCTGCGGCAATGGTGGCGGCATGGTCTTCACTGGTCATCAGGGAGGCGACTTCTGGGTCCAGGTCGAGCTCTTCTCGGGAAGCTACGGCGGGCGCTACGGGCGCGACGGAATGGACTCCGTCGACGTGCTGTACGCCAATACCCGCAACAACCCGATCGAGGACATCGAGTCGCACGTGCCGCTGCGGATTGAGCGCTATGAGCTGCGCGAGGGCGTCGCGGCGGCGGGCCGGTGGCGGGGCGGGGTCGGCTCGATTCGCGAGGTGAAGTTCCTCGCCGAGGGCGGCGCGTCGGTCGAGAGCGAGGGCCATCGGTACGCGCCGAACGGACTCTTCGGCGGCAGGGAAGGCGTGCCCTCTCGGCTCATCCATCAGCCCGGGAGCGGCGGTAAGCCGATCGAGCTTCCGTCGAAGATTCCATGGCGGGCCTTCGAGCCCGGGGACAGCCTCATCGCCGTGCGCGCCTGCGCAGGGGGCTACGGTGATCCGCTGGACCGGTCGCCCGAGGACGTCCTCGACGACGTCCTCGACGAGTACTTCGATGCGGAGAAGGCGCTTGCGGACTACGGCGTCGTGGTGACCCCGGAGCTCGGCATTGACATCGAGGAGACCGAGCGCGTCCGCCGCGAGATGCGCGAGGAGAGGAGGACACCGGCATGACCCGCATCGTGACCGTGGGCGGCGCACAGCTCGGGCCGACGGGCCGCCACGAGAGCCGCACCAGCGTCGTGCACCGAATGATCGAGCTGCTTCGCGGGGCGAAGGCGGCGGGCTGCGAGCTCGTGGTCTTCCCCGAGATTGCCCTCACGAGCTTCTTTCCCCGCTGGTGGATGGAGGATCAGGACGAGATCGACCGCTTCTTCGAGCGAGAGATGCCGGGGCCGGAGACCCGGCCGCTGTTCGACGAGGCGGCCCGTCTCGGCATCGGCTTCTACCTCGGCTACGCGGAGCTCGCCGAGGAGGAGGGCGCGTTCCGACGGTACAACACCTCGATTCTGGTTGACGGCCAAGGGCGGGAAATCGGGAAATACCGCAAGGTGCACCTGCCCGGCCACGCCGACCACCGACCCCAGTATCCCCTTCAGCACCTCGAAAAACGCTATTTCGACATCGGCAACCTGGGCTTTCCGGCCTGGTGCGCGTTCAACGGCATCGTCGGCATGTGCATCTGCAATGATCGGCGCTGGTCGGAGACGTACCGGATCCTCGGGCTGCAAGGGGCCGAGCTCGTGCTCCTCGGCTACAACACCCCGACCCACATTCCCTGGGAGCCAATCTACGACCACCTCACGGACTTCCACAACCACCTCGTCATGCAGGCGGGTGCCTACATGAACAGCACCTGGGTGGTCGGGGTCGCGAAGGCCGGGCAGGAAGAGGGGTCGGACTTCATTGGCGGGAGCTGCATCATCGCTCCCTCCGGCGAGATAGTGTCCCTTGCGAGCACGCGCGGCGACGAGCTCATCACGTTCCGATGCGATCTCGACCTCGCCCGCCACAACAAGGAGGCGATGTTCAACTTCGCGGAAAACCGGCAGATAGAGCACTACCGGCTGATCGCGGAGCAGGCCGGAGTCGTCGCGCCGCCGGAATCCGCCCGCAAGGAGGCGGCATAGCCCGGCCCCCCGGTTCCGTGCCGCGCCGCACGCCGAGGTCGCGCGGGAGCGCCGGTGCAATGGCACCGATGGCGTTGAGCTGCGGGTTGCGGGCCGCAGACCGCTCGAGCACGGCGGCGAGCAACTCGTCGGTGCTCGCATCACCGTCCCGGACCAGGGCGGCGAGACCGAGCGCGTCGTAGCGTTCGTATTCCGGAAACACGGGGCGGACTCTTCCCTTCAGCGCTCGCCGGCGAGCGGCAGGGAGAAGGGCACGATCTGCTCGGCGGAGCGCCCGAGGTAATCGCGCCCCGGCACCTCGCGGAGCATGCGCGCCTGCGCCTCGGCGAGAAGGGCGAGGGCGCCCTCGTGGTCGAGGGTGAGCACCCGGCGGTTCGCGACCACCTGGCGCCCGTCGACGAAGACGTCGCGGACCGCACGGTCCGCTCCGCTCCAGACGAGGGTGCGGACCGGGTCGCGGGCGGGGACCATGGCGGGATGGGTGAGGTCGACGAGCGCGACGTCCGCCTTGGCGCCCGTCGCGAGCCGCCCGAGGTCGGCGCGCCCGAGTGCGTCGGCGCCCCCCACGGTTGCCGCGTGGAGCAGCTCGGCGGGTCCCGAGAGTCGAATGTCGCCCCCCGATACCCGGGAGAGCACCATGGCGAGCCGCATCTCCTCGAGGAGGTTGTGGGGCGCGACGTCGGTGCCGATGCCGAGGTTGACTCCGGCCGACCGGTAGCGGCCGAAGTTCTCGAGCGCGTGTCCGTAGCGCGCGAACGGGCTCGGGCAGTGCGCGACCGAGGTTCCGGTGTCGGCGAGGATGCGGACGTCGTCGTCGGTCCAGTGACGAAGCCACGAATGGCCGTCCACGAAGATGGCGTGGCCGAGGGTCATGCGGGGGCCGAGTATCCCAATGCGGCTTGCCCACTGCACCGGGGTCATTCCGTGGCGGCGCACCATCTCCTGGAATTCGTTGACACTCTGGGATGCATGCACGGTGATGGGGAGATCGAGGTCCTCCGCCGCGTTGGCCGCGTCGCGCAGGAGCCCCTCGGTGCAGGTGTCGATCTGGAGGGGGCACACTACTCCGGAGAGACGCCCCGAAGGGTGGCGCGCGACCTCCGCCAGGATCTCGATCGCCCGCGCCAGCTCGCGCTCGCCTCTTGCCTCGTTCCAGGTGTAGTCGACCACGTGCCGCTCGGTCATCTTCCAGCGTGCGGAAGCGAACCCCGGGGCGACGAAACCCCGCAGTCCGCTCCTCGCGATGGTCTCGATCCAGCCTGGCCAGGGCCAGAGCTGGTCGCAGACCGAAGTGACCCCCGAGAGGAGCAGCTCGCAGTACGCGACCTCCGCCGCGCACGCCATGTCCTCGGCGGCGGGTTGGAACGCTTGGCCACGCTCGTAGAGGCCGGTCATGTACATCTCCGGCACGCCGTGGTCCTCGCGGATCCCCCGAAAGAAGGGTTCGAGCGCGGGGTGGGCGTGGAGGTTCACGAGGCCGGGAAGCACGGCAAGGTCGCGCCCGTCGATCTCGCGGCCCGCGCGTCCCCCCCAGGGTCCCCCGAGATGCGCGATGCGGTCGCCCTCGAGCACGACGTCCCCGTCTCGCAGGTACTCGTGCCGCCTGGCGGCGGCATTCCACGCCACGATCCAGCGTGCGTTGCGGACCACTGTCGTCGGCTCGTCGGCGGGTGTCATGCCCGTCTCCTCTATACGAAATGGCAGGCGGCGAAATGCCGGGGCGCTACTTCCCGGAGCGTGGGCGGCTCCGTTCGGCAGCGAACCTCGGCGTGGGCGCACCGGGGATGGAAATGGCACCCCGTCGGGGGGGCGAGGGGGCTCGGGATCTCGCCCGAGAGAGGCACGAACGTTCGTCGTTTTCCCGGCACCGGCACCGATGCGAGGAGCGAACGGGTGTAGGGGTGGCGCGGGTGGTCGAACACGAGCCGGGTGGCGGCCACCTCGACGAGCCGCCCTAGGTACATGACTCCCACGCGGTCGGAGATGTGCCGCACGACGCTCATGTCGTGGGAGATGAACAGCATGCTCAGCCGGTGCTCGCGCTTTATCCGGCCGAGGAGGTTCAGGATCTGCGCCTGCACGGACACGTCGAGGGCGGACACCGGCTCGTCCGCGACGAGAAGCTTCGGCTCAAGCGCGAGCGCGCGCGCGATCCCGATTCGCTGGCGTTGTCCCCCGGAGAACTGGTGCGGGTAGCGGTTCGCAAGGCCGGGGTCGAGGCCGACCTCGGCGAGCAGGCCGGCGACCCGCTCCGGGACGCGCGCGCCGGGAAGGGTCCGGTGCGTTACGAGCGGCTCCGCCACGATCGCGGCCACGTTCCAGCGGGGGTTGAGCGAAAGGAACGGGTTCTGGAACACGATCTGCACGTCGCGCCGACGCCGGCGCAGCTCGCTGCCGCGGACGGCGAGCCAGTCGATCCCGTCGAGCTCGACGCGGCCCGCGGAGGGCTCGAGGAGGCGGGCGACGAGCTTCCCGGTGGTCGACTTGCCGCTCCCGCTCTCACCCACGAGCCCGAAGGTCTCGTTGCGTTCGATGCGGAAATCCAGCCCGCTCACCGCGTGAACGTAGCGCCGCGGCCGGGTCAGCGCCTCGACGAGTCCGCGGCGCACCGGAAATCGCTTCTCCAGGCCCGCGACTGCGAGGATCGGCGCCTCGCGCTGCGCTCCGGACTGCAGCGTATCCGCGGACCCGGCCACGGAATCAGCGGTAGAGGTGGCAGGCGAGGGCATGCGAGTCGTCCAGCGAGACGACCGGAGGCGCGTTCCGGCGGCAGATGTCCATCGCCTTCGGGCAGCGGTCGTGAAAGGCGCAGCCCGGGGGAGGGTCGACGAGGTCGGGCACGGACCCCCGGATGGGCCTCAGCTCTTCTCCCTCCGCGGCGAATTGCGGCATCGAGCTCATCAGTCCCTGGGTGTAGGGGTGGCGCGGGCGGCCGATGATGACCTCCGTCGGCCCCGTCTCGACCACCTTGCCCGCGTACATGACGAGCACGCGCTCGCAGACCTCCGAGACCACCCCGAGGTCGTGACTGACGAGGATGATCGATGTCCTCGACCGCCCGCCCTGGACCTTGCGCAGAAGCTCGAGAATCTGCGCCTGCACGGTCAC
>JAJECB010000076.1 GCA_022822245.1 Gammaproteobacteria bacterium | reverse complement strand
CAGCCCCAAATGCCCGTTTTATTACAGAAAAACAATAGCTTATGGGAGTAGAACGAGGGTTTCTTGGGACACTAGTGGATCGATCTGGTTATCGAACGCCCCGGCATGCCGATCGCGCCGATCGAAATCAAGTCATCGAACCGGCTCGACGAGAAGGACGTTCGCAATCTCGCCCGTTTCGCGCGGGCCTTCACCGAGCCGCTGGCCGTGTGCATCAGCCGGGACCCGGATCGCACGTGGATCGAGAGCGTCTTGTGCCTACCTTGGCGAGAGGCGCTGAAGGAGCTGGGGCTCGGCCTCTCCGGTCCCGCGATCAGCGGAAGCTCTCCGACGTGAGCAACCGTCGAGGCGTACCGTGCCTGCCACCCGCGGCGCCGGCCGTCGCGGGGGCAGCGGCGTTATCCTTGGCGCTCGGAACTTTCCGGAGAAGGAGTTGACGGACGCCGATCGAGAGAAGTGGGACCAGCGCTACGCGGAGGGCACCTACCAGGCGCGGACCTACCCGTCGCCGTTCCTCGTGGAGCGGCTGGCGGAGCTGCCGCGGGGGCGAGCCCTGGACCTCGCCTGCGGGGCGGGGCGCAACGCTCTCTGCCTCGCCGAAGCGGGCTACGAGGTCGAGGCGGTGGACATCTCCAGGGTCGCGATCGAGCGTGCCCGCGCGACTTCCCGCGACCGCGGGCTCGCGGTCGACTGGCGCGTCGCGGACCTTGACGGCTTCGAGCCGCCGCCCGGCCGCTACAACCTCATCACCGTCATCCGCTACACCAACCGGGCAATGATGGATCGCCTGCCGGCCGGGTTGGCGGAGGGCGGAATGCTGCTCGTCGAGCACCATCTCCTCACGTCCGTACCGGTCGCCGGGCCGACCAGTCGAACGTTCCGGCTCGCGCCGAACGAGCTCATCGACCTCTACCACGGCCGGCTGCGGGTGCTCTTCCACGACGAGCGAATCGCCCCCGATCCGGACGGCCAGCACGTGGCCCTGACCCGCTTCCTCGGCTGTCGCGGCTCCCCCGGCTTCTGATCCGACGCCCGCTCAGCCGTGCGGGAGGGCGACCCGGCCTACCCGCTCGCGGGCGATGATCATCTTCTGGATCTGGCTCGTGCCGTCGCCGATCTGGAGGCCCATCACGTCGCGCAGGCGCTGCTCGAAGGGCAGGTCGCGGGTGTACGCGAAGTGCCCGTGGGTGAGGAGGCAGCGGTGGATCACGTCGAAGGCGACCTTGGGCGCCCACCACTTGCACATCGCCGCCTCCGCGGTGTGCGGCTCGCCGCGATCCCGGAGCCACAGGGTCTTGTAGCAGAGGAGCTTCGCCGCCTCGATCCAGGTGTCCGCCTCCGCGAGCGGCTCGCTCACCCCCTGGTTCTTGACGATCGGAGCCCCGAACGCCTCGCGCTCCGTCGCGTAGGTCCAGGTCTCCCGAAGAGAGGTCTCGGCCACCGCGAGGCACTGCAGGCCAATGAGCGCCCGCGAGTAGTCGAAGCCGGACATGACGGTGCGGAACGCGGCGTTCTCCTCGGCGAGCATGCGCTCCGCCGGAACCTCGACGTCCTCGAAGAAGATGGACCCGCGGCCCACCGCGGCGGAGCCGACGTCGTCGTAGCCGCTCACCGCCACCCCGGGCGCGTCGAGGGACACCAGGAAGGCGGAGACCCCGCGCGAGCGCGCCGCCTGCTCTCCGGTGCGGGCGAAGACGACCGCCTCGTGCGCCTGGGTCGCAAGCGATATCGACGCCTTCTCGCCGTTGAGGACGTACCCGGAGTTGGTGCGCGCGGCGCGGAGCTTGAGGTTCGCGGCATCGGAGCCCCCACCCGGCTCGGTGAGCCCGAGGGCGAGGAGAGCCTTCCCCTCGCAGACGCGCGGAACGATCTCCTGCGCCAGCTCGGGGCGGGCGTGCGCGGCGACGATGGAGCCGTTGAGGGAGGCGAGAAGCTGCACGTAGGAGACGTTCATGTCGCCGCCCGCGATGTCCTCGATGATGAGACCGCTCGCGACGCCGCCGAGATCGAGGCCGCCGAGCGGCTCGGGCAGGTCGACCCCGATGAGGCCTAGCGAGCCCATCTCCTCGATGAGCTCGGGCTCGATGCGGGCCTCGTTCTCGCGCTCCCGATAGCGGGGGGCGAGCCGCTCCTCCGCGAAGCGACGCGCCATGTCGCGCATCGCGAGCTGTTCCTCACTGAGTCCGAAGTGCACGTGTCTACTCCTGGTTCGTGGGGTGCCGCGGCTCCCGGGCGGTCAGGCGGGGAGGCGGACGGTGGCGGTGGCGCGGACGGAGAGCTCGCCGTCCTGGTTGTGGGCGCGCTGCTCGATGCGGACGGTTCCGCCGGCGCCGTCCCCGGCGGAGGTCTTGTCGGTTATCTCGGCTTCGAGGTGGAGGAGGTCGCCGACCGGGTTGTGACGGCGGATCTCGCAGTACGAGCTCTCGACGAAGCCGTCGTCCCCCATCCAGTCGGTGAGCTGGTGGATCATCCATGAACACCGCTCCGGCCCGTAGTCGTAGGCGCCGGGCGCTCCCACCTCCACCGCGAACTCGTCCTCCCAGTGGACCCGTTCCGGGCAGTCCGGGATCCCGAAGCGGTTCGCGATGCCGAGACCCGAGTGCCGCGCGATCTGCCGCCACGCGAGCCGGTTCGCGCGGATGTAGAGCCCGCCCCACCCTTGCGCGTAGCAGATGAAGCCGGTCACCGTCATGGGGCCCTTCAGCATCGGCGGCAGGGCGTCGCCGACGTTCACGTCCGCGAACCGCCGGGGCTCCGCGCCCCGCGCCCGCTCCTCGGCATACCGGCGGAAGACCTCGTCCAGCTCCTCCGGGGTGTAGCGCCGCTCCCCGCGCCCTCGGACCTCGTCGTACTTGGTGCCCTGCTCGCGGGCGGTGTCGCGCTCGGTGCGGAAGCACCAGCTATCCGCCCCGCAGAGGAGGTTCCCCTCCCCGTCGTAGAAGTCGACGTGGTAGATCTGCTGCACCGCCCGTCCCGCGAAGCGGGTCTCGTGGAGGACGAGGTCCTTCAGCCACGCCTCGGTATGGATCTCCGTGTTCCGGGGCACCACCCGGTGCCACCGCCAGTCCGCCCCCGCCCACATCGCGTGAATGCCGGGGAGCCCCCCCACGTAGCCCGAGATGATGCGGCTGCAGGCGAAGAGGAACGACGGGGGCGCGATCACGTCCCCGTAGCAGGTGGTCCGCGCGTAGGCCGGGTCGCACCAGAGCGGATTGTCGTCGCCGATGCCGTGCGCGTAGTGGCGGATGTTGTCGCGGGTCGCCTCGTGGCACCAGGGCTCGAGGGAGTCCTGGATCCGGACCCCGATGCGCCGGCGAAGCGCGTCGAGCCCCTCCTCGGTGATGCGCGGGAAGCGACCGCCGCCGGCGTCGGCCGTCATGCCGGCGCGCGCCCGGTCCGAACCGGTGCGCCCTCCCGGCCCGGAGCACCGTCGTCCCCGGGGTCGCGACCGCTCTTGCGCCCGCATGGCCCCTCCCCCACGTCCGCTCCGACCGCCTCTCGCTCCCGGAGCACCATGCGGTTGACCTTGCCGGCGGGGGTCTTGGGCAGCTCCGCCACGAACTCGACCTGCCGCGGATACTCGTGCTGCCCGAGCCGTTCCCGGGCGAACGCCTGAAGCTCGCCCTCGAAGCGGCCGCCGTCCGGTTTGCGCCCGCTCACCACGAACGCCTTCACCACCTGCCCCCGGAGCTCGTCCGGGACTCCGATGACCGCGATCTCGCTCACGTCGGGATGGCGAAGCAGGGCGTCCTCGATCTCCACCGCGCTCATCGTCCAGCCGGCCGAGATGATGACGTCGTCGGCCCGTCCCGCGTGGTAGAAGAAGCCGTCCTCGTCGGCGCGACCGAGGTCCTTTGTCGGGAACCACTCCTCGCCCCGCCGGACCACGATCTCGCCCGCGGCGTCAGTGGCGGCGATCGTCCCGTCGGGTTGTCGGATCGCCACCTCGACCCCCGGCATCGGCTTCCCGAGGCTCCCCCGCTTCATCGGGAGATCGGCCGCGCCCGGATAGCCCCCGAGGATCACCCCGACCTCCGTCGTCCCGTACATGCTCCGCGCCGCCTGCCCGAAGGTGCGCTCGACGAACTCGGCGGTGTCCGAGTCGATCGGCTCGCCGGTGAACGAGAGCTTCTCGATCCGGTAGCGATGGCGCCCCGCCGCCCCGCAGTTCTTCATCATCCGGTAGTGGGTCGCGGCGGCGGAGACATTGGTGATGCGATAGCTCTCGAGCACCTCGAGCATCCGCTCCGGGTCGAAGCGGCCCGACCAGGCGGTGATCTCCGCCCCGAGCGCGAGGGGGCCGAGGGTGCCGTGCCACAGCCCGTGCCCCCAGGCCGGCGAGGACGGGCAGCAGAACCGATCCCCGGGGCGGACCCCGGTCGCGTAGAGGGCGGCGATGAGGACGGTGACGATCGCGCGGTGCCGGTGCCGCACCGCCTCCGGCAGGGCGCGGGTGGTGCCGGACGTGTACTGGTACATCCCCATGTCGGAGGCGGCGGTCCGCGCCTCGAACGTGTCCGGCTCGCGCCGGAGCGCCGCGAGGAACGCGTCGTCCGCCACGATCGTGCGGACGCCGTCGAGCGGCGCGCCGGCGAGGGCGAGCGCCGGGCGGCAGTCGTCGATGCGCGCGGCAACCGCGTCGCGCCCGAGGAGGGTGAACATGGGCACCGCCACCGCGCCCGCCTTCATCGCTCCGAAGAGCGCCAGGTAGAAGGGGAGCGACGGCTCAAGGAAGATCGCCACCCGCTCCCCCGCCCGCACTCCCTCGCGCCGGAGGAAGTGGGCGAAGCGGCTCGACCACGCCCCGATCTCCCCGAACGTGTAGGCCTCGCCGCGCCCGTCCGCGAACGCGATGCGGACCGCAGTCCGTTCCGGAGGATGACGGTCGACGCACTCGTGCGCGATGTTGAGCCGTTCTCGCCCCCCCTCGACGAGGTCCCAGAGGGCGGCGCGGGAGAAGCGGGCCTGCGCGTCGGCGTAGCTCGTGAAGTCGGTCAGCCGCATCCGGGCTCCGCGTGCGGCCGGCGCATCATCATCCCCGCCCGCCGGCAGTAGGCGACCTCCTCGTCGCGCTGGTTGTAGGCGGTATGGCCGAAGGTCACGACCCCGCGATCGAGCTTCGAGCGGCTCGCCCGCTTGTCGAGGATGGTGGTCTCCGCGCGCAGGGTGTCGCCATGGAAGACGGGGATGGGGAACCGGATGTCGGTCATCGAGAGGTTGCCGAGGGTGGTACCCATGGTGAGGTCGCTCACCGTCATCCCGACCAGCAGCCCGAGGGTGAAGATGCTGTTGACGACGCGGGCTCCGTGCTGGGTGCTCCGCGCGAACTCCTCGTCGAGGTGCAGGGTCTGGGTGTTCATGGTGAGACACGTGAAGAGCACGTTGTCCATCTCGGTGACCGTCCGCCCGTACGGGTGGCGGTAGGTCTTCCCGACCTCGAAATCCTCGAAGTACAGCCCGGCCATCGGCCCCTCCCCAGCGCGTCGAACGGGGGCGAATGATAACCGCCCGGCCCCCCAGTCGCGGTGCCGGGTACGGAGGCAGCGCGTCCTGGTATAACCATGGTTATACTACCGGCCATGAAGACGGCCATCTCAATTCCGGACGATGTCTTCGAGGGAGCCGAGCGGACCGCAGAGACGCTCGGCATGTCACGCAGCGAGCTCTACGCGACCGCCGTACGGGAGTTCATCGAGCGGTATCGGTCCGTCGACGTGACCGAGAGGCTCGACAAGGTATACGGCGAAAACGACTCCCTGTCACGGCTCGACGAGAGGTTGCAGACGCTTCAGGCGTACTCCCTCGGGAGAGAAGACTGGAAGTAAAGCGCGGGGAGGTGTGGTGGGCTGAACTCCCCGAGCCCGCCGGATCGGAGCCAGGCTATCGCCGCCCCGTGCTCATCGTGCAGGCGGACGACTTCAATCGAAGCCGAATCAGGACCGTGCTGGCCGCGGTGATTACGTCCAATCTCGCCATTGCCCACGCGCCCGGCAACCTGCCGTTGCCCCGGCGAAGCGCGGGGCTCGAACGCGAATCGGTCGTCAACGTCTCCCAGGTCGTGACGGTCGACAAGCGGTTCCTGATGGAACGGGCCGGGCGGCTGTCCGGTTCACAGCTCCGACTGGTCGAAGAGGGGCTGCGCCTCGTTCTGGCCCTCTAGCCGCAATATTTCACCGATGTCCTGCTGCGGACACCAATCTGCTTGCGTTAGCGGGCCGTACTCCCTCAAGCCGCTTCGACGTAG
>JAJECB010000036.1 GCA_022822245.1 Gammaproteobacteria bacterium | reverse complement strand
GTCAACACCGGCCCAACCAAGCCTTCGTGAGAGGTCGTTCCGGACAATTACGTGTGGAAACAATATGTTGTAGGGTCCTGATGTCCAGACTGATTTGTGGCTACTCGGTAGGCCTAGCCGCAATATTTCCCCGATGTCCTGCTGCGGACACCAATCTGCTTGCGTTAGCGGGCCGTACTCCCTCAAGCCGCTTCGACGTAGTGTCAGCTACGCCGTCAGCGTCTTTCGGTCCGTGCGGCCCGCTACCACAAGCATCTTGGCGCCCTCGCGACGAACATCGGTGAGATATTGCGGCTAGGCAGGCGGGACTCCCGGCAACATGCTTCGCTTCCTGGCCTGGCGACTCCTCTTCCTGATACCGGTGCTCCTCGGCGCATCCGCCGTCGTTTTCACTCTCATCCAGCTCGCTCCGGGAGACCCGATCGACGTCCTGATGGGGGTCTTCGCCTCTCCCGAAGCGAGGGAGGCCCTGCGCGCGAAGTACGGCCTCGACGATCCTGCCTACGTGCAGTACTTCCGGTGGCTCGGGCACATCCTCCAGGGCGATTGGGGAGTATCCATTCAGCAGCGCCGTGCGGTGCTGCCGCTCGTGATGGAGAAATTCTGGATCACCATGCTGCTGACGGGCGCGGCGGGACTCTTCGCCGTCGTAGTCGGGGTCGGGGCGGGAATCGCCGCCGCGGTCAAGCAGAACACGCTCACGGATCGGCTGATCATGCTGGTCTCGGTGTTCTCGCTCAGCATGCCGGCGTACTGGCTCGGCCTCGTCTTCATCTTCCTGTTCTCGGTCACCCTCGGCTGGCTGCCGACGGGCGGGATGCGTTCGTTCATGGGAGAGAAGTCCAACCTCGACGTGCTCGAGCACATGATCATGCCGGGGGTCGTCGCCGGACTCACTCCGGCCGCGATCATCGCCCGGGTGACCCGCGCGGCGATGCTGGAGGGCATGCGGCTCGACTACATGACCGCGCTGAGGGCGAAGGGACTTTCGGAGCGGGCGGTCATCCTCCGCCACGCGCTGCGCAACGCGCTACCGACGATCGTCAACATGACCGGGCTCCAGATCGGCTATCTCATCCTCGGCGCCGCCCTCTTCGTGGAAATCATCTTCAGTTGGCCCGGCCTGGGATACGAGATCTACAAGTCGGTGATCGGCCGCGACATGCCGATGATGCTCGGCCTGGTGCTGTTCAGCACGATCGTGTTCGTGCTGCTGAACCTGGTCGTGGACGTGCTCTACCGGATCATCAATCCGAGAGTGCGGGCCGAATAGGAAGCCGCCGTGGACCGCGTGGACAACGAACCGAGCCCGGCCGCCGCCCCGGCGGGTGGCCCGGGCGAAGGCGGATGGCCGCGCCTGCGGTCGGCGGTGCGGAGCCACCAGGGAATCGCGGTCGGGGCGCTCATCGTCGCCGTCGTGGTCTTGGTAGCGGCGCTCGCGCCCGTCGTCAGCCCCTACGATCCGAACGAGATTCACCCCATCGACCGGCTCAAGGGAATCGGGACTCCGGGCTATCTCCTCGGCACCGACATTCAGGGTCGGGACATGTTGAGCCGCCTTGCGTGGGGTTCGCGCACCTCTCTCGCCATCGCGGTCGTGCCGCTCGCGATCGCGGGGGTCATCGGGCTCCTGTTCGGCTCGTTCGCGGCCTACGGAGGCGGGCTCTCGGAGACCCTGATCATGCGCGGGATGGACGTGGTCTTCGGCCTCCCTCCGATCCTGCTCGCGATCGCGGTGGCCGCAACCCTCGGGCCGGGCCTGTTCAATCTCATCGTCAGCCTGACCATCGTGCTGATCCCGCCCATGACCCGGGTCACCGCCCAGGTCGTCGCGATCCTCCGCGAGCAGACCTTCGTGGAGGCCGCCCGCGCGAGCGGCGCCCGCGATCTGCAGATCATCTTCCACCATATCCTTCCGAACAGCGTGGCCCCGGTGCTCGCCTATGCGACCTCGCTCGCCGGGGCGATGGTGGTCTTCGGGGCCGGGATCAGCTTCATCGGCCTCGGAATCCAGCCTCCGCAGGCGGACTGGGGGCGCATGATCAACGACGGCCGCGAGGTCCTCGACCTCATGCCGCACGTTTCCACGTTGCCCGGGATCGCGATCGTCGTGCTCGCGGCCGGCTTCAACTTCCTCGGCGACGGCCTGCGGGACCTGCTCGACCCGCGCATGAAGGTCTAGCGAAGCGGCGCCGCGGACGGACGAGACATGCTCGAAGCCAGCCGATTTCCCGCGAACTCGTCGCGCGCCTTGACGGCAGCCGCCTCGCACCCTTCGTCCACGAGCCCGCCATGCCGACTTCGCTCACCGGCGACGATGACGGCGCGGCAGGAATGCTAGGCCGCGCGGCGTCCGGCACGGAAGGTTCGACAGGCATGGAACACGCGGAGCTGCTGAGGGTCGAAGGGCTCAAGACCTGGTTCTATTCACGCCACGGGGTGGCGAAGGCGGTCGACGGGATCGACTTCTCGATTGGCGAGGGAGAGCACCTCGGACTGGTGGGTGAGTCGGGAAGCGGCAAGAGCGTGACCGCGCTCTCGATCCTGCGATTGGTGCGCGACCCACCCGGCCGCATCGTGGACGGCCGGATACATTTCGAGGGCCGGGATCTTCTTTCCCTGACGGACGAGGAGATGCGTCGGATTCGGGGCCGGCGCATCTCGATGGTGTTTCAGGACCCGGCGAGCCATCTCGACCCGGTGATGAAGGTCGGGGACTGGATCGCGGAGGCGATCGCGCTTCACAAAGGGACGAACCGGAAAGAGGCCATCGCCGAGGCGGTTCGATTGCTGCAGGTGCTCAAGGTGCCGTCGCCGCGCGACGTGTTGCACGCCTACCCCTTCCAGTTGAGCGGCGGGATGTGCCAGCGGATCCTCATCGCCACCGCCATCGCCACCGAGCCGGTGCTGATCATTGCGGACGAGGCGACGAGCGCGCTGGACGTCACCGTCCAGGCGAGCATCCTTCGTACCCTCGGGGAGCTCACCGAGACCATCGGAACGGCCGTCCTGCTGACGACCCACAACATGCGCGTGGTGCAGAAGGCATGTTCGCGCGTCATGGTGATGTACGCGGGACGCGTCGTCGAGACCTGCCGCACCGAGCATCTGTTCGAGCGGCCGATGCACCCCTATACCGTCGGACTTCTCAACGCGGTGCCGTCGCTCGATCGCATCGGCCGCCCCCTCATTCCGATGCTCGGCGAGCCTCCCCTCCCGACCGCGACCCCGCCGGGGTGCGCGTTCTACGCTAGATGCCCCATTCGCCGTCCGGTCTGCGAGGAGAGCCGGCCGCCGCTTCTCGAGGTTGCGCCGGGCCGGCTGAGCGCCTGCCTGTTCCCGGAGGAAGCCGGTGGCGGACGGTAGCCTGCTCCGCGTCGAAGGCCTGCGGAAGCACTTTCAGGCGCGGGGGAACGCCTTCATCCGATCGACGACCCTCCCGGTCCGGGCCGTCGACGACGTGAGCTTCTCGGTCGAGCCCGGCGAGGTGGTCGCGGTGGTCGGCGAGTCGGGGTGCGGGAAGTCGACCCTGGGAAGGGTCGTCATCCGTCTCCTCGAGCCGACCGCCGGCACCATCACGTTCAACGGCGTCGACATCACCCGCGTCGATGGCGAAGAGCTCCGCCGGACCCGTCTGCTCATGCAGATCGTGTTCCAGGATCCGTTCAGCTCCCTCAATCCGCGGATGACGGTCGGCGATGCGGTCGCCTACCCGCTGCGAGTCCACGGTCTCGACAACGACCGGGAAAGGACGGTGGCGGGTCTCCTCGAGCGGGTGGGCCTCAGCGCGATGCACTCCCGGCGACTTCCCCACGAGCTGAGCGGCGGGCAACGGCAACGGATCGGGATCGCGCGGGCGATCGCCGTCAACCCCCGTCTCATCGTCCTCGACGAGCCGGTCGCAGCCCTCGATCTGTCCGCCCAGGCGCATGTCCTCAACCTGTTCAAGGAGCTCCAGCGCGACATGGGGATGGCGTACCTGTTCATCACCCACGACCTCAGCGTCGCCGAGTTCATGGCGGATCGCATCCTCGTCATGTACGCGGGGAAGCTCATGGAGCTCGGCGACCGCAAGAGCCTCTTCGAGAGCCCCCGACACCCCTACACGGAGGCCCTGCTCTCCGCGGCGGTGCTCGGGAGCTGGGGTGACGCGGTCAGGGAGACCGTTCTCGAAGGCGATCCTCCGAGCCCGATATCTCCTCCCTCGGGGTGCCGGTTCCATCCGCGATGTCCGTACGCGGAACCGGTCTGCGCGTCGGTGGAGCCTTCGCTGATGCGACTCGACAACGACCAGATGGCGGCCTGCCACCGGCTCACGGGAAAGCTCGGCCGGGCCGCCGCCGCGCCGGGATAGTCGCCGCCGCCCGGAACACGACGGCACCGGTTGCGGAGCCGCGGATTCGGTGGTGGGGGCCGGCATCTTCCCTCGAACCACGGGGCTCTACTGCGCCTCCCCCAAACCCGGTCGTGGCCCGAGAGACCGGAGCACGGGATCTCCCCCGCCCCGACCCTCCGGTAGAATCGCCGGATGGGCTTTCGATCGAGAGACTCCGGCCGATCCGCAAGGGCGCGTGCGCGGCGGGACTGGCCGGTACGACAGGTGCGCCTCGGAGACGAGCCCGGGGATGACCTGAGCGGATCGACCACGGCCGAGGAGCGGCTTGCGATGATGTGGCCGCTCGCGGTCGAGGCATGGTCCCTGACCGGGGAACCCATGCCGGAGTACGAACGAGAAGAAACTCCGGTCCGCTGGTTGCCGCCCCCTGGGTCGAAGTAGCGGCTTGAACGAAGACTTCAGGGACGTTCTCGCCGAACTGCTTTCGGCCCGGGCCCGTTTCCTGGTGGTCGGAGCCCATGCAGTCGCCGTCCACGGCATTCCCCGGGCCACCGGCGATCTCGACGTCTGGATTGACACCGGCTCGGAAAACGTTCCCCGTGTCTGGATCGCGCTCGTTCACTTCGGCGCTCCAATGGAAGCACTCGGAGTAACGACGAGCGACCTTGCGAAACCGGGAACGATCGTCCAGCTCGGAGTCCCACCACGCCGAATCGACATCATCACCAGCGTGACGGGGCTCGGATTCGAGGATTCCTGGGTCGGACGCGTCACCCACCGGGTGAGCGATCTCGAAGTTCCGTTCATCGGCAGGGCCGAGTTGCTCCGGAACAAGCGGGCCACGGGGCGGCCGAAGGACCTCGCCGACGTCGATGCCCTCGAACGCCGGGCCGCGGGCGGCGATTCGTAGCGGATTCTGGAGGCCTTCGACGGGGAGTCAGCCCGGCGATCTCGGGTGAATCGACCGACCGGAGAATGAACGCGCCGCGTCGGATCCCCTATACCCGCGCGCTCAGGCGGCGACCTGCTCGACCAGCTCCTCGAAGCGGTCGATGCGCGTCGCGAGCATCTCCACCGTGCCGCGCCAGAAGTCGGGCCGGGTGAGGTCGACGTCCAGGTGCTTCGCAGCGAGGTCTTCCGCGGTCATCCGCCCGGTGTCGCGGAGGAGCGCCTCGTAGCGCGGGAAGAACTCGTCGCCGAGCTCGTCGCGGCGGGCGTACACCCCGAGGCTGAAGAGGTATCCGAAGAGATACGGGAAGTTGTAGAAGCTCAAGCCCGAGATGTAGAAGTGGAGCTTGCTCGCCCAGAAGACCGGGTCCGGCTCGGCGAGGCTGTCTCCGTACCACTTCTTCCACGCCGCGCTCATCATCTCGTTCAGCTCCGCGGGCCGGAGCGGGCGCTCGGCCCGTGCCTCGCAGAAGCCCTTCTCGAAGTCGAAGCGGGCCGGGATGTTGAGGATGAACGCGACGAGCGCGCTCGCCTCCTCCCAGACGATCGCGAGCTCCCCCGCCGGCGAGCCGGCCCGCCCGAGGAGATCGTCCCGCACGATCGCCTCGCCGAAGGTGCTCGCGGTCTCCGCGAGCGACATCCCGTACCGGCGCTGGCAGTCCGGTAGGTCGCGCATCACCCACGAGTGGTATGCGTGCCCGAGCTCGTGGGCGAGGGTGATGACGTCGCTCGCGCCGCCCGTATAGGTCATGTAGACACGTGGGGTGCGGGTCTTGTCGAAACCGGTGCAGTAGGCGCCGGGACGCTTGCGCCCGCCCACCGTCCCTTCGATCCAGCGCCGTTCCGCCATCATCCGCACGAATTCGCCCATCCGCGGCTCGACCGAACCGTACGACGCGGCGATGAGGTCCACCGCCTCGGGGTACGGAATCGGCGCACCGCCGCCATCGTCGCCGCCGCTCGGGGGAGCCGGCGCCCGCTGATCCCAGGGCCCGTACTTCTCCTTGCCGTACGCCCGCGCCTGGAGCCGGGCGGCGCGGCGGGCGAGGGGAACGGCTTCCCCCGCGACCCCGAGAATCGTGTCCAGGGTCGCCCGCGTGATGCGGTTGAGATGCAGGGGGGCGTCCAGGAAATGGACGGCCCGGCCGCCCCTCGAACGTCTCCGGCACATCTCGAGGCGCCAGCCGGCGATGGCGTTGATCGCCGCCGCGCACGATTCGGCGTGCGCCTCCCATGCCCCGTTGACGGCACGCCAGGCGTTCTCCCGCTGCGCATCGTCCGGCTTCTGCATGAGGGCGCTCGCCTCCGCGATCCCCATCCTCCGCGGCTCGTTGCCGAGCATCACGTCGCAGGCGAGGGTGCCCGAAAGCTGGTCGTAGAGACGACCCCAGGCGTGGATCCCGTCCTCCGCGAGCCCCGCCGCGAGGGTCTCCTCCTCCATGCGGAGCAGCTCGTGCCGGCGCTTGCGCGAATGCTCGACGGAGAACCGCGCGGGGGCGGTCGCTTCGTCCGCGAGCCACGCCTCGACCACTTCCTCCGAGGCCCGGTCCAGGAACTGCGACAGCGGCTCGGCAAGCTCGGCGAACCGTTTCCGGTATGACTGCAGGCGCCCGCGAAGGGCCAACGCACCGGCGTCGCCGCTGTCCACGCTGAGGAGACAGTTGGCGTACACCCCGGGGTCGCGCAGCAGCCGGGCGGCCTCCTCGGACACCGCGAAGATCCGGCGCCCGGCCTCGATGGCCCCCTGCGCCGCCTCCACGGAAAGGTCCCCCGCGGCTTCGAGCAACGGGACCAGCACCGCGTTCAGCCGCTCGACCTCGTCGAGGAGCGCGGTCAGCCTCGCGAGATCCGCCTCGACCACCGCCGAGTCGGGCGCCGGATACTCGCTCGCAAGGTCCCAGCTCACCCCCTGCACCGCCGACCCATGACCGGTCGCTGTCTTCATCGCCTCTCCATTCCTGCCTTCAACCCCGGCTTACGCTCCATCGGCCGGTCGCCCCCCAACAGCCGGGACGAACCAAGCCGGCATGAAGACCTTGAATCACACGGACTCACATGGGGCCAGTCGGGGAAATGTTCCAGGGGACCACGCAGATCATTCAGAGAATGAGATGTTTTTGAAATAGACTGCGAACTTCTATCGAAGAAGCCGCCACATCCCGATGAACAAACGCCCTAATGTCGGCAACAGAGACGATTCCGCCATGTCTCCGGCCCGAGGCGAAGGCGAGGGCTTTTCCCCTCCCTGCCTCTCGCTGGACCTTGAAGTCGGCAAGAACGACGGGCGCATTCACGCCTTTGCCGCGGTGCGTCCGGATACCGAACGTCCGCTGATCTTCCGCGGCGGCGACTTGGCAAAGGCGTTGGCGCGCCTCGACGAATTCGCCCAAGGTGCCGAATTCGTCCTTGGACACAACCTGATCGTCTTCGACCTCCCGCATCTGGCTGCGGCAGCGCCCGACCTTCGGCTCTTGCACCTCCCCGCGGTCGACACCCTGTGGCTCAATCCGCTCGCCTTCCCGCGCAACCCCTATCACCACTTGGTCAAGCACTACCAGGACGGACAGCTCAAACGGGGGCGGGTAAACGACCCGGAGCTCGATGCCCGGCTCGCTCTTGAGGTCTTCCATGACCAACGGCGCGCCCTGCAGCACGAGGCTCCAAGCGATCTCGTGCTCGCCTGGCACTGGCTGACGACGACGGACGCCGGAGGGGCCGGCTTCGACGCCTTCTTCTCCTCGCTAAGAGCCGCACCCCGGCCGTCCGAGGAGGAAGCCAATGCGGCACTTGAACGCCGCCTGGCGGGGCACGCATGCCGGACCCACGGTCGCGAGGTCGTTGCGGAGGCGGCCGGTGCGGGTTGGGCGCTTGCTTACGCCCTCGCGTGGCTCGCGGTGGCGGGCGGCAACTCGGTCATGCCGCCTTGGATCCGCCACCAGTTTCCCGGGGCGGGGCGGCTGGTGCGCCGGCTGCGGGACACGGCCTGCAGTGAACCCGCTTGCCAGTGGTGCCGGGAGCGGCACGACGCCCGCAAGGAGCTCACCCGCTGGTTCGGCTTCGACGGCTTCCGTCCCGAGCCGGCGAGCAACGACGGGCGCCCGATGCAGCAATCCATCATCGAGTCGGCGATGGTTGGCAGACATGTCCTCGGGATCCTTCCCACCGGGACCGGAAAGTCGCTCTGCTACCAGATCCCGGCCCTCTCCCGCTACGACAAGACGGGTGCTCTCACGGTGGTGATTTCGCCCCTCGTCGCACTCATGGCGGACCAGGTAGCGGGGCTCGACGCGCACAACATCAGCGCTTGCGTCGCCATCAACGGCCTGCTCTCGATGCCCGAGCGGGCCGACGCGCTGGACCGGGTGCGGCTCGGGGACGCGGGCCTGGTGCTCGTCTCGCCAGAGCAGTTGCGTAGCGGATCCTTCCGCCGGGTGCTGAACCAGCGCGAGATCGGCGCCTGGGTGCTGGACGAAGCCCACTGCCTCTCGCGATGGGGTCACGACTTCCGGCCCGACTACCGATACGTGGGGCGGTTCATCCGCGAGAAGGCGGGTGCCGATCCGATCCCGCCCGTGCTCTGCCTCACCGCGACCGCGAAGCCCGATGTCGTTGAGGACATCGCCCGGCACTTCCGGGACGAGCTCGGCATCGAGCTCGAGGTCTTCGACGGCGGCGCCCAGCGCGCGAACCTCGATTTCGTGGTAGTGCAGACGACCGGCGGCGAGAAGTTCGCGCACATCCACCAGATCCTGATGGCGGACCTGCCACCGGAGACTCCCGGCGGCGCCATCGTCTACTGCGCGACCCGCCGGCAGGCCGAAGAGGTGGCGGAGTTCCTGCGGATGAAGGAGGTCGCGGCGGACCACTTCCACGCCGGACTGCCGCCCGAAACCAAGAAGAGCGTCCAGCAGAGCTTCATCTCCGGCGGGCTCCGGGTGATCGCGGCCACCAATGCCTTCGGCATGGGCATCGACAAACCGGACGTGCGGCTCGTGATCCATGCCGACATCCCGGGCTCGCTCGAGAACTACCTCCAGGAAGCGGGCCGCGCCGGACGGGATCGGGAGACGGCGCGCTGCGTCCTGCTCTACTCCACGGATGACGTAGAGCGCCAGTTCGGAATGTCGGCCCGCTCGCGGCTCACCCGCCGGGAGATTCACGGCATCCTGCGTGCGCTCCGGAACCTCGACCGGAAAAAACGTCTTAGCGGCGAGGTGGTGGCCACCGCGGGCGAGATCCTTCTCGAGGACGACGAAAAGGTGTTCGAGCGGGACTCGGCAACCGACGATACTCGCGTTCGGACCGCCATCGCCTGGCTGGAGGAGGCGGTGCTGCTCACCCGCGAGGCGAACGAGGTGCGGGTGTTTCCCTCGTCCCTGCGAGTGAACTCGCTGGAGGAGGCGCGCGCCCGAATCGAAAGGCATCCGATGGCGGACGCCTACCGGGTTCAGTTGCTGGCCATCGCCGAGACGCTGATCGACGCGGATCCGGACGAAGGCATCTCCACCGACGAGCTGATGAACGCATCGGGCCTGAGCCCGGAAGGAGTACGCGCCGCCCTCTACGACCTCGAACGGATTGGCATCGCGAGCAACGACACGGCGCTCACTGCCTTCGTCCATGCCGGGGTGGAGCGGAGCTCGCGGAGAAGACTCGAGGAGGCGGAACAGCTCGAGATCGCGCTCATCGAGCACCTTCGCCTGTCCGCTCCAGACATGGGCAAGGGAGACACCTCGACCTTGCACCTGCGAGTTGCGTCGCAGGTCCTGCGCGATGACGGTCTGGCCGACCCCCTCCCGGAACGGCTCTGGCGCATTCTTCGCAGCATCGCCGCCGATGGCCGCGGGGAGGGAGGATCGGCCGGGAGCCTCGGGATCCGAAAGCACGACGCCGAGACGGTGCGGGTGACGCTGCAACGCGAATGGTCCGCCCTCGACGAGACCGCATCGCGCCGCCGCGAGGGAGCGAGACGCCTGCTCGATCACCTGCTCGCGGTTCTTCCGACCGGAAACCGGGGCACCGACCTGCTGGCCGAGACCACCATTGGAAGGTTGCTCGAAGCGCTCACCTCCGATCTGGCGCTGAAGAGCCGGGTCAAGGCTCCGGAAAAGCTCCTGGACCGCGCCCTGCTGTGGCTGCACGAGCAGGAGGTCATCCGCCTCCACAAGGGCCTCGCGGTGTTCCGCCCCGCCATGACGATTCGGCTCGGTGACGAAAAGCCGAGGCGCGGCTTCGCCGCCGCCGACTTCGAGCCCCTTCGGCTGCACTACGAGGGACAGGTACGGCAGATCCACGTCATGGTGGAATTCGCGCGGCGGGGCCTCGAAGCCATGGCCGATGCGCTGCGCCTTGCCATGGACTACTTCAGCCTGGATGAGGCGGAATTCCTGGACCGTTGGCTGCCGGAACGAAGTCGGGAGATCGGACGCGAGACCACCCCCGAGTCCTGGCGG
>JAJECB010000147.1 GCA_022822245.1 Gammaproteobacteria bacterium | reverse complement strand
ACGTGCACCTCATGCTCGCACGCTGCTTGCGGATGGAGAAGTCGAAGATCCGGGTGGTGAAGCCCCACATCGGCGGCGGCTTCGGATGCCGCACCGAGACCCTCCACGTCGAGCTCGTCTGCGCCCTCCTCGCCCGCCGGGCGGGCGGCGCGGTGCGCCTCGTGACGACCCGCGAGGAGACCTTCATCACCCACCGGGGGCGTCCCGAGCAGTCAGTGCGCCTCAAGATCGGCCTCCGCCGCGACGGCAGGATCACCGGGGTCGAGTGCGAGAGCGTGCAGCGCGGCGGCGCCTACTCCGGCTACGGGATCGTCACCATCCTCTACTCGGGCTCGCTCCTCTACGCGATCTACGACCTCGAGCACGTCCGCTACCGCGGGCGCCGGGTGCTCACCAACACCCCGCCCTGCGGCGCTATGCGGGGGCACGGCACGGTCAACGTGCGCTTCGCCTTCGAGGCCCTCCTCGACGAGATGGCGGCGGAGCTCGGGCTCGACCCCTTCGCGGTGCGGCGCGCGAACCTCATCGACGCCCCCGCCGTCACCGCGAACGACCTCCTCGTCAACAGCTACGGGCTCCCCGAATGCCTCGACCGGGTGGAGCGGGCGAGCGGCTGGCGCGAGCGGCGCGGGCGCCTCCCCGCGGGGCGCGGGCTCGGGATGGCGTGCTCGCACTACGTGAGCGGCGCGTCGAAGCCCGTCCACTGGACCGGCGAGCCGCACGCGACGGTCCACATCAAGCTCGACTTCGACGGATCGGTGGTGATCCTCACCGGCGCCCCCGAGATCGGGCAGGGCTCGTCCACCGTGCTCGTGCAGTGCGTGACGGAGGTGCTCGGGGTGGACCCCGGCCGCATCCGCATCGTCGCGAGCGACAGCGAGGTCACTCCGAAGGACAACGGGGCGTACTCGTCCCGGGTCACCGTGATGGTCGGCAACGCGGCGATCGAGGCCGCGGAACAGCTCCTCGCAACCCTGACCGCGGCGGCCGCCCGGGAGCTCGAGGTGAGCCCGGAGGACGTGGAGGTGCTGGGCGAGGTGTACCGCGCGGGGAGCCAGGACCGGGGCCTCACTTTCGACGAGGTGGCGGTGGCGGCGCTCCGCGAGAGCGGCACGATCACCGTCAAGGGCAACTTCTCCACGCCGGTCGAGGCGCAGGGTGGACGCAAGTACCGGGGGGCGACGGTCGGCTCGAGCACCGGCTACAGCTACGCGGCGCAGGTCGTCGAGGTGAGCGTGGACGAGGAGACCGGGCAGGTCGCGGTCGAGCGGGTCTGGGTCGCCCACGACTGCGGCAAGGCCCTCAACCGGCTCGCCGTCGAGGGGCAGGTGCAGGGCTCGGTGTGGATGGGCATGGGGCAGGCGATGAGCGAGGAGACGGGCTACGCGGACGGGCTCCTCTCCGCTCCCAACATGCTCGACTACCGGGTGCCGACGATCGCCGACTCGCCCCCCATCGAAGTCGAGATCGTCGAGAGCAACGACCCCCTCGGCCCGTTCGGGGCCAAGGAGGCGGGCGAGGGCTCCCTCGCGGGCTTCCTCCCGGCCCTGACGAGCGCGGTGGCGGACGCCATCGGCCTTCGGATGGACGAGCTGCCGGTGACCCCGGACCGGGTGTGGCGGGCGCTCGAGCGCCGGCGCCGCGAGGCGGAGCGCGAAGCCCGGGCGGCAGCACGCCGCGGTGCGGGGAACGGCGGCCGGCCGCCGCCCGGGGCGACCGCGTGAACGTCCTCCCCGAATGGGAGCTCCTCGCCCCGAAGAGCATCGCCGAGGTACGCGCCGCCCGCGCCCATCACCCGGGGAGCCGGTTCCTCGGCGGCGGCACGGACCTCGTGGTGAACCTCCGGCGCGGGATCGGCGACCCGCCCGCGACCCTCATCGATCTCGGCCGCGTCGCGGACATCAAGGGGATCGAGGTCGACGGCGACCGGCTCCGCATCGGAGCCGGGGTCACCATCCGCGAGCTCGCCGCGGACCCCCGGGTGCGCGCGGGCTTCCCCGGGCTCGCGGCCGCGGCGGGCTCGATCGCGGGCCCGACCCACCGCGCCATGGGCACCGTCGGCGGCAACCTCTGTCTCGACACCCGCTGCATCTACTACAACCAGAGCGAGTGGTGGCGGGCCGCGAACGACTACTGCCTCAAGTACGGTGGGGACATCTGCCACGTCGCGCCGAAGAGCCGGGTCTGCTACGCGACCTACAGCGGCGACCTCGCTCCCGCCCTCGCCATCCTCGACGCGCCGGAAGTCGAGGTCGCGGGGGCCGAAGGGAACCGCACCCTCCCCCTCGAATCCCTCTACACCGGTGACGGCGAGCGCTACCTCGCCCTCGAGCCCGACGAGCTCGTGGTGGCGGTGCGGGCGCGCCGGCCAGCCGCCCTTCGCACCGGCTACGACAAGGTGCGCGTGCGCCAGTCCATCGACTACCCGCTCGCCGGCGTCGCGGCCGGGGTCGCCCGCGAGGGAGGCCGGGTCACGGACCTCCGCCTCGCGTTCACCGGCACGAACCCACGCCCGCTCCGCCTCGAAGGCACCGACGCGCTCCGCGGAGGCCCCCTCGACGACGCGACGATGGAGCGGCTGAGCGGGCTGGTCCGCCGCCAGATCATGGCCATGCGCACCACCTTCACGAGCGGCCACTACCGCCGTCACGCAGCCGGGGTGCTCGCCCGGCGCCTCGTCCGCCGCCTCTTCGACGGCGGCTGACGGAGCACGCCGCTCCCCTTTCGTCGAGACGCGTCAGCGAGGAGTCTGCACCGTGGGCCGATTCGGGATGAGCCAGCCCGTCCTTCGCCGCGAGGACCCGCGGCTGCTGCGGGGAGAAGGACGTTTCATCGATGACCGGACGCCGGCCGGCGCCCTGCACGCGGTGGTCCTGCGAGCGCCCTTTGCGCACGCGCGGATCACCGGCATCGACGCCGGACCGGCGCGGGCGGCGCCGGGGGTGCGGGCGGTCTACACCGGGGCGGACCTCGCCATGGCCGGGGTCGCCGACATCGCCTGCATGGCGACTCCCCCCGAGACCCCCTGGGCGGGCATTCAGGAGGGCGATCGCTTTCGCGAGCGGCACCAGCCCGTCCTCGCCGCCGATCGGGTCCGCTTCGTCGGCGAGAGCATCGCCTTCGTGGTCGCCGACACCCGCGTGCAGGCGCGCGACGCGTGCGAGCGGATCGAGGTCGACTACGAGCCCCTGCCCGCCGTCACCGCTGTCGACGAGGCGCCGGGCGGGACGCCGGTCTGGGACGAGGTCGCCGACAACATCTCGTTCCGCTGGGAGATCGGCGACCGGGCGGCGACCGAAGCGGCGTTCGCGGCCGCCCACCGGATCGTCCGCCGGCGCGTCGTCAACAACCGGGCTCAGCTCTGTCCTCTCGAGGCGCGCGGAGTCGTCGCCGAGTACGAGGGAGAGCGCTGGACCCTCGAAGTCCCGACCCAGATGCCGCATGGGGTGCGGCGGCAGCTCTCTTCCATCCTCGACGTCGAGGAAGGAAGGATCCGGGTGCTCGTCCACGACGTGGGAGGAGGCTTCGGGGGCAAGAACTCGCTCTATCCGGAACACGTCCTCGCGGCCATCGCCGCGCGCGATCTCGGCCGGCCGATCAAGTGGGTTGCGGACCGGTCGGAGGCGTTCCTCGGCGACGCCCACGGGCGCGACCTCGTGAGCCACGCCGAGCTCGCCCTCGACCCCGAGCACCGCATCACGGGCCTTCGGATGCGGAATTTCGCGAACCTCGGCGCGTACACCGCGTCGCGGGGCGCCATCCCGCCGACCCTCGCACCCCTGATGGCCACCAACACCTACCGAATCCCCGCCGCCCACGCCGATGTCGCGGCCTGCTTCACCCATACCGTGCCGACCGATCCCTACCGCGGCGCGGGGCGGCCGGAGGGGCTCTACGTCGTGGAGCGGCTGATGGACGCAGCGGCCCGGGAGGTCGGGCTCGATCCGGTCGATTTCCGCCGCCGCAATCTGATTCCCCCGGACGCCTTTCCGTACCGAACTCCAACCGGGCTTCTCTACGACCCATGTCAATTCGACGCAGTGTTCCGAGCCGCCCTCGAACGCGCCGACGCGGCGGGCTTCCCGGCCCGGCGGACGAACACGGAGGCCAGAGGGCGCCTTCGCGGGCTCGGCATCGCCAACTATGTCGAGCGCTGCGGCGGCGGGGCGGGCTTGAGCGAACGCGCCGACCTCCTCGTCGAACCGGAAGGGACGGTGACCCTGCTCATCGGCTCGATGTCGAACGGCCAGGGGCACGAGACTGCGTACAGCCAGCTCCTGAACGAGCGCCTCGGCCTTCCCTTCGAGAAGATCCGGGTCGTGCAGGGAGACACCGACCGGGTGGTGAGCGGAACCGGCACCGGCGGCTCCTGGTCCCTGCCGATGGGCGGGGGCGCGCTCGTGAGGGCCGTGGACCGCCTGATCGAGACCGCGAAGCCGATCGCGGCCGATGCCCTCGAAGCGGCCGCGGCGGACGTCGAGTTCCGGGACGGGGCGTTCCGGGTGGCGGGGACCGACCTCGCCGTTTCCCTCTCGGACACCACGGCGCGCGCAGCGGCGGACGGACACCTGCGCGCCGATGGCGCCCCCGGGCTCGACGCGACCGCCGTATACGAACCCGAGAACAACACCTATCCCTACGGCACCCACCTCTGCGAGGTCGAGGTGGACCCGGAGACGGGAGCGGTGCGCATCGCCGCGTACACCGCGGTGCACGACTTCGGGCAGGTCCTGAACCCCCTCCTTCTCGCGGGCCAGGTACACGGCGGCCTCGCCCAGGGGCTCGGCCAGGCCCTCCTCGAGCACACCGTCTACGACGGGGAGGGCCAGCTCCTGAGCGGCTCGTTCATGGACTACTGCATCCCGCGCGCGGACGACCTCCCCGACTTCGGGTTCGAGCCGTGGGTCACCCCTTCGCCGGGGAACCCGCTCGACATCAAGGGCTGCGGCGAAGCGGGGGCGGCCGGATCGCCGCCGGCCGCGATCAACGCGGTCCTCGACGCGCTCGCCTCGGTCGGCGTCACCGACTTCGACATGCCCGCGACCCCGGAGCGGGTATGGCGCGCGATCCGCGCCGCGGGCGCCGCTTCAGGCGACTGACGTTCAGAGGGAAACGGGGGGCAGACTGAGACTTCTGCGAAATCTCAGTCTGCCCCCCTGTTTTCAGGCAGCTTCGGCCTCGGTCCGCGCAGGCCGGGCCTCGCCGAGGTGGCGCCGGAGGATCCCGAGCATGCGGCGGAGGGGCTCCGCCGCTCCCCAGAGGAGCTGGTCGCCGACCGAGAACGCGGTGAGGTACTCGCCGCCCATCCGGAGCTTGCGGATCCGCCCGACCGCGATGTCGAGCCGTCCGCTGACAGCGGCCGGGGTGAGCCCGGCGAGGGTCGCCTCCGGGGTGTTCTCGACCACCCGCACCCACTCGTGGGCACCGCCGATGAGCGCTTCGATTTCGTGGACGGGCCGATCCTCGCGGAGCTTGACGGTGACCGCGTGCGCGTGACAGCGCATCGAACCGACCCGGACGCAGATCCCGTCGATGGGAATCGGGTCCACGTTCTTCGGCGCGACGTTTCCGAGAATCTTGTTGCCCTCCTCGAACGCCTTGCCTTCCTCGCGGCTCTGCCCGTCGCCGAGCGGGCGGTCGATCCACGGCAGCAGGCTCGCGGCGAGCGGTGCCCCAAACCGGTCGGTCGGAAAGTCGTCGTCCGCGAGGACCGCACGCACCCTCCGGTCAACGGCAAGGGCGGTCGTTGCGGGGTCCGCGAGGGGCCCCCGCACCGCCTCGCCGATGGCCGCCATCTGCGCGGTGAGCTCTCGCATCTGGGCCGCGCCCGCCCCGGACGCGGCCTGGTAGGTCATGCTCGTCATCCACTCGACGAGCCCGGCCCGGAACAGGCCCGCGAACGCCATCAACAGGATGCTGACCGTGCAGTTCGCGCCGCAGAAATCGCGCCGGCCGCCGGCGAGCCCCTCGGCGACCACGTCCGCGTTCACCGGGTCGAGGACGAGGACCGTGCCGGGCTCCATGCGAAGGGCGGAGGCGGCATCGATCCAGTAGCCGTTCCAGCCCGCGGCCCGGAGCCTCGGATGGACCTTCCTCGTGTAGTCGCCGCCCTGGCAGGTGACGATGACGTCGTGCCGGGCGAGCGCGCCGACATCGCGCGCGTCGCCGAGCCGGCCGGTATCGAACCCGAGACCGTCCGGACCGGGCGCGCCCGGCGCGGAGGTCGAATAGAACGCGGGGGCGAGCCCTTCGAAGTCGCCTTCCTCCCGCATCCGTTCGAGCAGCACCGAGCCGACCATTCCCCGCCAGCCGACGAAGCCGACGTCCAGCATGTCCGCGGTTCCTCCTTCCGTTTCCGGCCTGGTCCCGACTCGGGTCAGGCGGCTTCGAAGAGGCCGGCCGCGCCCTGGCCGCCGCCGATGCACATCGTGACGACGCCGTAGCGCTTGCCCCGGTCGCGGAGCTCGCGAACCATGTGTCCGACGAGCCGCGAGCCGGTCATCCCGAACGGATGGCCGATGGAGATGGACCCTCCGTCCACGTTGTAGATCTCGGGGTCGATCTCGAGCCGGTCCCGGCAGTAGACGCACTGCGAGGCGAAGGCCTCGTTGAGCTCCCAGAGGTCGACGTCGCCAATCCTGAGCCCCGCCTTGTCGAGGAGCTTCGGCACCGCGAACACCGGGCCGATCCCCATCTCGTCCGGCTCGCACCCCGCGACCGTGAAGCCGCGGAAGAAGGCGAGCGGCTCGAGCCCGAGCTGCCGGGCCCGCTCCTCGCTCATGACGAGGGTCATCGACGCGCCGTCGGAGAGCTGCGAGGCGTTGCCCGCGGTCACCGTCCCGTCCTCCTCGAACGCGGGCGGCAGGCCGGCAAGGCCTTCCGCGGTGGTGGTCGGGCGGTTGCATTCGTCGCGGTCCACCACCCCGCCCTGCTCCTCGGACTCGCCCGTCTTGCGGTCGGTCTTCATCCAGCGGACCGACATCGGGTGGATCTCGTCGTCGAACCGGCCCTCGGCTTGCGCGCGGGCGGTACGCTGCTGGCTCGCGAGCGCGTACTCGTCCTGGTACTCGCGGCTCAACTGGTAGCGCCGGGCCACCACCTCGGCGGTGTTGCCCATCGCCATGTAGATGTCGGGCTTCGATTCGAGGAGCTTCGGGTTCTTCGAGATCTCGCCGCAGTTGGCGCGCTGGAACGAGGTGATCGACTCGACCCCGCCGGCCATGATGACGTCCGCGAAGCCGCTCGCGACCTGGGTCGCGGCGGTCGCGATGGTGTTGAGGCCGGAGGAGCAGAAGCGGTTCACGCTCGAGCCGGGAACGCTCACCGGGAGCCGCGAGAGGGCCACCGCGAGCCGCCCGATGTTGCCCGTCTGCTCGCCGGTCTGGTCCGCGCAGCCGACGATGCAGTCATCCACCTCCGAGGGGTCGAGGGCGGGGTTGCGGTCGAGCAGCCCGTCGATGAGATGGGCGACCATGTCGTCCGGGCGGGTGAGGTTGAAGGTGCCCCGGAAGGACTTGGCGAGTCCGGTCCGGATGCTGTCGACGATGACGGCATCGCGCATTGGTCGGGTTCCTCGAGTTGCGTGCAGGCGCGCCCGCGGCCGGGCATGCGGCGGCAGGGGCGGAAATCCGTGGCGGCGATCTTAGCGTCGCGCCGGGATCATGGCCACCGTGGTACGCTCGGCCGCATCCGGAGCGCGCCGCGCGAAGCGCCGGTCCAGGCGAGGCGAATGCCCGACTCGGAATCGACTCACCGTGAACGGGGATCACGGGGACCCGCGGCGAGGCGACGCCGCCCGCCGAGGCGAAGTCCGTGAACCTTCCCGTCCTCGTCCCCGGAATCCTCATCGCGGCCGCCGGAGCCGGCGTTCTCCTCTTCCCCGTGCGCTTCGCCGACTTGACGAGAGATCTCCTCGCCAGACCGGCCGCCAAGTGGTACGCGGGCGGGATCCGGATCGTCCTCGGAGCCTTCATCTTCGCCGGCTCGGGATCCGCCTCCCGTCCCGCCGCGGTCGCGACGGCCGGCGCCCTCCTGTTGTTCGCTGGCGCCGTCCTGCTCCTGCTGCCCCGCCCGCGCTTCGAGGCGATCGCCCGCTGGGGCGCCGGACTCTCGCCCGCGACGCTGCGGCTTGCCGCGGCGGCGGCGATCGGGCTCGGCGTCTGGCTTGCCCTCGAAGCGGCGGGCGGCACGCCCGCCTGAACCGAGCTCGGACTCGGAGCCGGACTCCGCCCCGTCAATCCGCGGATTCGCGGCGTGCGAGCGGGTCCTCGAGCGGCACCGTGATGTCCGCGTGGATGTGCTGGGTGACTACCGCGTCGTCCGGAACATTCGTCTGCACGATGTTCCGCCCGAGCGGCGCGATGGTCGGGATCCGATCCTCCGCGAGCGGCGCCAAGGCCGGCTTCCGGGCCATCGCCGCCTCGATGTAGGGGGCCAGCTCCGCCTGCTTGCGCGCCTCGCGCCCCTCCTCCTGGGCGTGGAAGCCGGGCATCACCCGCGACGCGAAGAGCTCGAGCGACGCGCAGATGTCCTCGTGCCGGTTGCGCCCGCCCTGCTGGATGAAGATGACCTGGTCGACCCCGGCCGCCTCGAACTTCCCGAGGTGGTCGGTGAGGTCGTCCGGCGTGCCGATCCCGGAGCCGGACCCCACCTCGGGGAGCTTCTCGCGGGCCTCCTCGAACCGGTCCCAGACGTTGGTGCGCCCCGGCCGGTGGTGCCCGAAGACGTAGAAGTGCCCGAGGGAGTAGCCGAAGAAACGGAACCCGTCCATGCCGCGGCTCCGGGCCTCGTCCGGATCCTCGTGACAGGAGAAGCCGGTCACCATCGCGATGTTGGCGTTCACCGCGTGCCCGATGGGGACGCACTCCTCGGACCGAATGATCTCGTAGTATTCCTTCGCCCACCGCCCCGCGTCCTCCGGGTCGATGAACGCGAACGTGAGCGCCCCGATCCCGGCCCGGGCGGCCATGTGGATGGTCTCGCGCTTCGAGCAGGCGACCCAGAGGGGGGGATGGGGCTTTTGCAGCGGCTTCGGCACCACGTTGCGGCAGGGCATGGAGAAGTACCGGCCGTCGAACCCCGGATAGGGCTCCATCACCATCATGTTGGCGGTCTGCTCGACCGCCTCCTCCCACATCTCGCGCTTCTCGTCCGGGTTGACCCGGAACCCTTCGAGCTCGGTGCGCGACGCCGATTCGCCGGTGCCCCAGTCCACTCGCCCGTCGGAGACGATGTCGAGGGTCGCGATACGCTCCGCGACCCGGGCCGGGTGGTTGTAGCCGGGGGGCGCGAGCACCACCCCGTGCCCGAGCCGGATGCGGCTCGTGTTGCGCGAGCAGGCCCCGAGGAACACCTCCGGGGCGGACGAGTGGGCGTACTCCTCGAGGAAGTGATGCTCGACCTCCCACACGTAGTCGATGCCGAGCCGGTCGGCGAGCTCGACCTGCTCGATCGCCTCCGCGAAGAGCCGGCGTTCGGAGTTCTCGGCCCAAGGACGGGGAAGCTGGTGCTCGTAGAGGAGTCCGAATTTCATCACAGCCAACCCACGTCAGATATCAATTGTGGACAGAAGATGTAATTTATTTTTTATTTTCAATAGATTATATGGAATTCTCCCAAAACGGCCATAGCCGGCGGATCGCAATCCGAGCCTGCGGACCGCATCCACGGTGTTGCACTTGGTGTTGCCCATTCTCAGTCCTTTCCACCCGATGGTTCACGCTGAGGAAGCTTACTCCATGCCGAACGAGCGACGCCGGGTTGCGCTGCGAGAGGCC
Source organism: Gammaproteobacteria bacterium (assembly GCA_022822245.1). The sequence goes on along the minus strand of JAJECB010000147.1, from coordinate 3,074 downwards.
CGCCTCACGACCCGCATCGTGGCGGACGCCAGACCCCGGGACCGGCGCCGCATCGTCTGTCGAATAGCCGGAGGGAGTCTACAGTTTTCCATTCGTCGCTTGCTAGAATGTGGTTCCCGAGATGCAGTATCTGCGGGTGGCGAGTCATTCATCGGCCATACCGTTCATTCCATCGACCCCGGCACCCTCACGTTGACGGGGTTTCCTTCCGACCTCGTCCAACCTGAGGACCATCACCATGGCAGACGTCGACCTTTCCGGACTCAACATCGACCAGCTTTCCGACCTCGTCGGCAAGGCCCAGTCCGAGATGGCATCACGTGAACGCAAGCGCCGAAAGGACCTCCGAAGCGAACTCGAGCGCCGGGTCGCCGCGGAGGGCTACAAGATGGGCGACATCTTCCCCGAACTCGGGTCCACCGGTGGAAGCGTGGCACGTCGCCAGAAGCGGCCGGCCAAGTACCGAAATCCGCAGAATCCCGACGATACCTGGAGCGGCATCGGCCGCACTCCGAAGTGGGTCGCGGCGATAATCGAGGAACGCGGGATTGACGTTCGCGCCTTCAAGGCGATACCGATGTACCAAATCCATGCGTAACCCCGATCGGGTCGGTGTTCCATGATTCCGGCGACCCACACCCAGGGCGCCCGGCTGGGGTTTGCGTCCATGACGAGGAAGTAATCGCTCCGCGCGTCGGACCCGTCGAGCGGGGAGATGCGCCCGCTCCCCTCTCGCCGCGTTCCGCCGCCCGGCCTGCCGACACGAAGACCGCGAGCCCCACCAGGAACGGCGCGACCGGAACGACCGCCTCTCTCTTCATCGCTTGTTGCCTCCCGTCCAGGTTCCGATGTTGCAGCAGGCGGGCCGGCAGGCCGGCCTCGGCGTCGGAGGGTCTCATTCGTTGCGGGCTCATGTTCGCGAGCACAAGCCACGGTGTGCTCGTGTCGGAATCAGAATAAAATGCACGTAACAAGGTTGATCGTTTCAGTATTCGCCTCGTAAATCCAAACCGGATTTGCCATCATGCTTCCGGCGCGCCGCCTGCGCCGGGCGGGCAAAGTGGGCGGTCGCGGCGCCGTGATCGAAAACCGGCGCGGCCCGGGGTCCGAACCCGATTCGGGGAAGGAGGAGCGCTTGGACGAAACCACCGAATCGAGGCGCGACGTCGAGGCGCTGCGCGAGCGGATCTCGGCGCTCAGCGCGGCAATCCTGCGCATCAGCGCGAGCCTCGACGTCACCACCGTGCTCCAGGAGGCGGTCGACAGCGCCCGCGCACTGACCGCCGCGCGCTACGGCATCATCACCACCGTCGACGAGGAGGGCGAGGTGCGCGAGTTCTTCACCTCGGGCTTCAGCCCCGACGAGCTGCGCCAGTTCATCGAATGGCCGGACGGGCCGAAGCTGTTCGTGCATTTCCGCGACCTGCCCGGCCCGATTCGGCTCACCGATCTCCCGGCCTTCGTGGGCTCGCTCGGCTTCTCCCCGGACCTGATGCGCTCGAAGACCTTCCAGGGCACACCGATGCGCCACCGCGGCGTGCACGTCGGCAACTTCTTCCTCGGCGAGAAGAAGGGAGCGCCCGCGTTCACCGACGAGGACGAGGAGATCCTGCTCCTGTTCGCAAGCCAGGCGGCGACCGCGATCACCAATGCGCGCGCGCATCGCGACGAGCGCCAGGCGCGGGCCGACCTCGAGGCCCTCATCGAGACTTCGCCGGTCGGCGTGGTGGTGTTCGATGCACGCAGCGGGCGGCCGGTCTCGCTCAACCGCGAGGCGCGGCGCATCGCCGAGGGCCTGCGCACGGCGGGCCGCCCGGCGGAGGAGCTGCTGGAGGTGGTCTCCTTCCGCCGGGCCGACGGGCGCGAGGCGAGCTTGAGCGAGTTCCCCCTCGCCGAGTACCTCGGCACCGGCGAGATGGTGCGCGCCGAGGAGGTCGTGCTCTCGGTGCCGGACGGGCGCAGCGTGCGCACGCTGATCAACGCGACCCCGATCCATTCCACCGACGATGGGGTCGTCTCGGTCGTGGTCACCATGCAGGATCTCGCGCCGCTCGAGGAGCTGGAGCGGCTGCGCGCCCAGTTCCTCGGCATGGTGAGCCACGAGCTGCGCGCTCCGCTCACCGCCATCAAGGGCTCGGCCGCCACGCTGCTGGAGGACGCGGCGGAGCTCGACGCCGCCGAGATGCGCGAGTTCCACCGCATCATCCACGAGCAGGCCGGGCACATGCGCGGCCTCATCGGCGCGTTGCTCGATGCCGGGCGCATCGAGGCGGGCACCCTCTCGGTTTCGCCCGAGCCCTCGGAGGTCGCGGTGCTGGTCGACCGGGCCCGCACCACCTTCCTCTCCGGCGGCGGCCGCCACGCCGTGCTCATCGACCTGCCGGCCGACCTGCCCCGGGTGATGGCCGACCGCCGGCGCATCGTGCAGGTGCTGGGCAACCTGCTGGCCAACGCCGCCCGCCACGCGCCGGAGGCCTCTCCGATCCGGGTCGCGGCCATGCGCGACGCCGTGCAGGTCGCAATCTCGGTCTCCGACGAGGGCCGGGGCATCGCACCCGAGCGGTTGCCGCTGCTCTTTCGCAGGCACGCCGGCGCCGGCGCCGAGCGGGAGGCCTCCGACGCCGGCCTCGGGCTTCTCATCTGCAAGGGGCTGGTGGAGGCGCACGGCGGACGCATCCGCGCCGAGAGCGACGGCCCCGGCCACGGCAGCCGATTCACCTTCACCGTGCCCGTGGTCGAGGATGCCCGCCAGAGCGAGCCCACCGGCCCCGCCGCCCGGTCGACCGGCACGGCTCGGGAGCCGCCCGAGCCCGCCCGCGTCCTGGTCGTCGACGACGATCCGCAGACGCTGCGCTTCGTGCGCGATGCGCTCACCAAGGCGGGCTACTCCGTGCTGGTGACGGGCGAGCACGAGGAGCTCGTCGACCTCATCCGCACCGAGAACCCGTCGCTGGTCCTGCTCGACCTCATGCTGCCCGGCGCGGACGGGATCGCATTGATGGAAAGCGTGCCCGAGCTCGCCGATCTGCCGGTCGTGTTCATCTCCGGCTACGGTCGCGACGAGACCGTCGCCA
>JAJECB010000460.1 GCA_022822245.1 Gammaproteobacteria bacterium | reverse complement strand
GCAGGACACGTCGCTGCGAGCCTACGCCGCCGCGAACGGGCTGTCGTCGAGTTCGCTGTACCGGGCCCATCGCAGGCTCAAGCGTCGGGGGTTGCTGAGCGAGTCCACCGAAGCCGCCCCGGCGTTCGTGCCGGTGCGCGTCGCACCGCCGGCGCCGGCGTGTCGAATGCTTCTGCCCGACGGCGTCGTCGTCGAGGTTCCCCAGCACACTGAGCGCACGATGTGCGCGACCGTGCTCGAATGCGCGAGCCGGCTGCGATGATCCGCCCCGCCCACCACGGGGTCGAGGCACGGCGGCTGCGATGCGAGACACTCGAGAACCTTCCCTCGCGAGAGCTTCCTGCGCAGCACCGGCACCCCTGTGGCCGTGGCCCCATGCAGCTGGAAGCTTCTCTTCGAAATGTCGATGCCGATAATGCTATCGTGGTCCATGGACGCTCCCCTTATCCCCTTATCCTCTCCGCGCACGCCGTGTGCGTTGTCTCCTTGGCGCATCGTGACGCCGTGGGAAGGGGGGCGTCCACTCCATCGCTTACGTAGATCCGCCTGCCGCTGTTGTGGCTGATGTTTCCCTTGATGTTGCAACGCTTCGAGGTCGTTTTCTCCGCGGGACGGGAAGGTGTTGCTGCGCAGGACAGTGGAGCACACCCGCGGCAACGTCGCTGCGGCCGCGCAGCTGCTGGGAATTGCGCGCCCGCAGATGGTTGATCGGCTCAAGACCCACGGCGTTTCGTACAAGACGAGTAAGGGGTCTGATCGAGTTAACGCTTCCAACTTCACCCATGGTGAAGTTGGAAACCTGATTTCGGTCAAAATCCTTACCCTGCGGAAATCCACCGGACGCGTTGCCATTGCCCCGCATCGGTGTCCCCGTCACCATAATCGAGGCCCCCGCAGCGCGAAGGCGATCTCCGCGACTCGCGAAACACCGATTCAGCTTGCGTCGTGCAGCGCTGACGAAAACAAGTCGGTCAGCCGCCCACCGTCAAGCTTGTCTCCAACCCCGATCAGGACAATGCGGCTGGCTAAGGTCGAGGCGGCAGTGCGAGGAGCCTGGGCGATTGACAGGTGCTCTCCACTCAACTGGACGGTCATGGTCTTGTCCGGTGCGTCACGAAACCTCACGAGACCCTTGGCTCTGGCGACCAATGGTGTGATCTCCCTGAGCACCCTTTCCAGGGATTCACGCCTGAACACGGCGGAGGTCTCAAAACTCCAACTCCAGAATGTGTCATCGTGAACGCCCATCAGGCGGTGGGATTGGTTCGCATGCGACTCGTCATTGCCGTTCTCCACGTTCCTTGTCGGTCTGGCCGTAGTCGAAGGGGTGGCGAAATCGTCGCGAGGCGCGAAGATGAGATCGAGTGGCGCGCAGCCGAACGCTGTTTCGACAATCCGTGAATTCTTGAAACGCTCCTCCAGCCATTCGCGAAGTCCGGATAGATACTCCGATGACACCAGATCCCGCTTGTTGAGGAGAAGCAGTTCGGCAGCTTCGAGCTGGTTTCGGACGGTTTCCCCGACGAGCCGGTCTTCAAGCAGGCTGCGTATGCGTTCGCAATCGACCAGGACCACGACACCGTCGAGTGACAGGGACCGCGAGAGACGCGCGATATCGGCGATCCTGGTCGGATCGGCGACGCCACTTGCCTCGATCAGAATTCGCTCCGGCCGGAGTTCCGAACGCAGGATGGAGAGGAGCGTGAAAATGAGGCTGTTGCCGATGTTGCAGCAAATGCATCCGCTCTCGAGGCGAAATGCCTGACCGCCCTGCAACTCGATCAGATCCGCATCGATATTGAGAGCACCGAAATCGTTGACCAGAATCGCAAAATGGGAGGTTTCGCGGTGGGTCACGATGTGGTTGAGGAGCGATGTCTTGCCGGCGCCAAGGTAACCGGCAATGACAGTGACCGGAACTACCGGGTGCGGGTGCTTCATGGGTCGGTCGCTAGCCTGAACCGTCTGCCGGAAAGATCCGGTTTCCCAGGACGGTGCCCCAAACCGGAACATCCTTCAACTCGCATGAGGGGACCTTACGGGGGTCCTCTTCCAGGATGGCAAAGTCTGCACGCTTTCCGGTTTCGATACTGCCCACCTCGTGATCCATCTTCAGCGTGTATGCCGCACCCAGGGTGATGGCACGCAGAGCCTGATCTACGGAAATCCGTTCGTGCTCGCCAAGAATGCGTCCCGCCGCCGTCCGCCTTTCGACCGCGCACCATGCAGTGAACAGCGGACCGATCGGTGTGACCGGAGCGTCCGAATGCATGGCATAGCGAACCCCCAGCCGCTGCGCCGTCGCGAAGGGCTCCAGAAGGTGTGCCCGATCGGGCCCGACCGTCTGGGCAAGATGCTCCTCGCCCCAGTAGTACAGATGGTTGGCGAACATGTTCACGCAGACGCCCAAGGCCGCGGCACGCTCGAGCTGCGCCTCGGTCATCATCTGGCAGTGCTGCAGCGTGTGTCGATGGTCTGCGCGGGGGTGTTCCGACAGCGCCCTCTCGATGGCATCGAGCATCACCTCGATGGCCTCATCGCCGTTGGTATGACTGTGCACCTGGAAGCCTCCCGCATGATAGGCGGCGAGCTGCTCGGTGATCTCCTCGGGCGAGGTGTTCCAGATGCCGTTCGGCGCGTGATTGAAGTAGCCCGGCCATTTGAGCCGTGCGGTGAAGCCCTGGATCGACCCATCGGTCATCATCTTGACGATGCCGAAGCGGAGCTTGCCCGTGCTCTTGGGGCGAAGATCCTCGAGAAGCGACAGGCCCTGCGTGGTCGGTGCCGACAGCGCCCCATAGGCCGGAACGAGTCGGACCGGGAAGGTCTCCTGCGAAGTTGCCTCAAGCATGTCGGCGACATTTTGGGGACTGAGTGCGCTATAGAGATCCGTGACGGTTGTGACCCCCGCGCGGCGCGAGACGGCAGCGAAGTAACGAAGACTTCGGGCGGAACCCATGTCCTCGAAGGGATGAATGTCGGCGACCTCGAACGCCATGAACATCGCCGCCAGTTCCTGTAGCTCTCCCGTCGGCTGCCCGGTGTCGTCCTTCACGATGCCATCGACGTCGGTTTCACTGGACACGCCCGCCTTCTTCAGGATGAAGCCGTTGGCGTTGAGCATGTGTCCGCTGGCATGCATCACGATGACCGGGCGATCGTCGCTGACCCGATCCAGGTCCGAGGCCAGCATGCGCCGCGACGAGAAGTAGATGGGATCGAACCCCCAGCCGACCACCGGCTTGCCCGACCAAGCCGGCCGGGCGGCTTGGTCGCACAGCCTGGCCACCACTTGATCGATGCTCTTCAGGCCCTTCCAGAGCCGACCGTCGGGACCAAGACGATCGAAATAGCCGACGTAGATGTACTGCCAGAAGACGCCTTCCAGCGTGTGTGCATGCCCCTCGACGAAGCCCGGCATGATGACCTTGTCAGCGAAAACAGTCTCAAGATCGTAGTCGCCCCAGCCGGCCAGCTCGTCGAGCGAGCCAACGCCGAGGACGCGCCCGCCTCGCACCGCCACGTGGGTCGCCTCCGGCCGCCCGGCGCACATGGTGACGACCTTCCTTGCCGGGTAGATGGTGATGTCGGCGCTCATCCCTGACCTCATCGGACCCAGGATCGCATTGCCGTGTGCCTAGGCTTCCGCGCGCGCGAATGCAGAGCCTCCTCGCATGAATCCCATGGCGTAGAGGACGCCCCAGGCGACAACGAACGTCAGACCGAAGACGATCCATATGTTCATCATGCTGTAGTCGGGCAGAATGGGCGACATCACCAGGATGATATGGAAGCAGGTGAAAAGGATGGCGACGTTGAAGAAGGCCAGCTCCTTTGCCACCGAGGTGGAGAAGTCGGGGTCCAGGATACGCAGCAACAGCAGACCCGTTCCCGTTGACCCGCAGCAGCAGCCGAAGATAGTGACGGCCCGCTCGATGCCCAGATCCGCCAGTTTCCGGCCGAGGCCGAAACACAGCGCCGCCGTTGCGAGAGTGACGGCCAGCGTGACGAGAAGCACGGGGGCGAGGAACTCCACGAGGACGGAGAACTTGATGCTCATGATGGTACCCACCACCATGAAATCGACCGCGGAGCCGGTGATGCGTTTCTGCGTGGTGTTGTCGATGAAATGCGCAAGTCCGAACCGTTCCATGATTGTCCGGATGATGAGGCAGACCACCAGGCCGTGAAAGAAGAACAGGTTGTGCGAAAAGATCACGCCTACGGAGATGCCCAATGGCCTGGAGTCGCCGATGACCGATTGCATGAACACAAGCCAATAGTTGGTGAGAATATACGCAACGCCGAGGATGGCGAAATGAAAGGCGAGCGTATCGACATTGGCGGAATGGGTCACCTGCCGTCCCGCCGACACGTTCGTGGACCGCTCGTAATAGCCGCGCAGGAACTCGTCATCGATATGCGCCACGGCGTTCTGATTGTAGCCTTTCTTGATCGCCCATCTGGCCACCGGGACGCCGACGACAAACGCTGCGATAAATCCGAATGACGCATAGATCAGGCCGACCGTTGCAGCGCTTTCGATGTTGAAGCTTCTCTCCCAGATGCCGCCGAAGGTAAGCGCTTGCCCCGGTCCCATCGTGTAGCCGTAAGTGGATATGGCACCGAGGAAACCGCTGACCGAAGAACTTGTCACGACATTGTATCCGGCAATGACGCCGAACCCGATGAGGGCCTGCATGGCCAGCGTCATGGTCCAGATCAGTGTCAGCCACATGCCGCCCCGATAGATGGGAGACGATTTGCCCACCAAGGTGTCCGAGCCGGTCAGTACCAGCGACATGAAGCTCAGTGTAAAGAAGTGAAAGGTGAATGGAGCAAAGGTCTGCGCTTCGAATCCGAGCGACAGGCCAAGGCTGATGAGTATGAAACCTGCAACACCGCCGATCATGCTGGCGGGCACAAGCGTCATGCGCAAGATCGGCACGTTGGCACGCAGCCAGGTTCCGACCAGTAGCATTGCAGCCATGAAAGCAAACGCGATTACCATCGGGAAGGTCGAGGCCATTGCAGTCCTCCTTGGTCGTCTTGCTGCCGGCTGGTGCGGGAGCCCGGCGTTTTGCGCAGTCGGCCGGGTCGGACCGAGGCACCTTCATTTCTTCCGTACGCGCGACGGCGGGATCCCGATTGATTCAATCTAGCATTCGAAATTCTTCAGCAAAAGTGGTTTAATGTGGAAAACATATACAGTTTTTCCGATGAATGTCAGTTTCAGGCAACTGCACATAGCGGCAAGCGTCGCACGGTGCCGGAGTATTACGGCTGCTTCGCGTGAGCTGTCGCTCTCGCCGTCCGGCGTCGCCGCGGCCCTTGACTCCCTGGAGAGCGAGCTTGGGGTACGGCTGTTCGATCGGCGTCCGGCAAAAGGTGTCTCGATAACGCCGGCAGGACGGGACGTTGTTGCCCGCGCCGTAACCGTGCTGGCCGAAATGGACGGGTTCAAGGAGCATGCCTTCAAATGGGCACACTCATTGTCAGGCGAGATCCGCATCGCCTGCTTTGCCCCATTGTCGCCGCTCGTGTTCCCGCTGGTGCTCAAGGAGTTCATCGGTCGCTATCCCAACGTGACCGTGCGACTGCAGGAGGGCACGTCTACGGAAATTGAAACGGCCTTGCGCGACGACAAGGCGGATGTGATTCTCACTTATGACTTCGGCTTGCGGCAGGATCTGCCACGGGAAGTTCTTGCATCGGCTCCGACGCATGTAGTGCTGGCCGAGGATGCACCAGAGGCCCGGCATTCGGAACTGCATTTGAGCGAGCTGGCGGATCAGCCGATGATATTGTTCGATCAACCAGTGTCGCGCGACTACTTCGTGTTGCTGTTCCGCGAACGGAATCTGCAGCCGAGAATCCTGGTCCGCACGCAGTATTACCAGACTCTGTGTGAGTTGGTAGGCGCGGGCCTTGGCTACTCCCTGCTCAATTTGCGCCCGCCGACCGGTCTGTCCTATCACGGCTATCGGCTGGTCCGCCGGCCGCTGGCCGACGACCTAGTCTCTCCCAGTATAGTCTTGTCCTATCCGGTGCGTGCCGGACGCTCACGCATCGCCGATGCCTTTGGCACGATCTGCAAACAACAGATCCAAGCCTCCATCCTGAGGTACACGCTCGCAGAGTGAATTCGCCGGCCCCCTGACCCTGCCAGTGGGCAGCACCAATCAGACGCAGTCCCGGATCATGCGATAGGTCGGGGAGGCGATAATGGACGAGGCTCTTGTTCATCGCGGTCCTGGCCTTGGGACTCACGGTTCCGATGGGCGGGGCTCTGGCCCATCACGGCTGGTCGTGGACAACCGGCGGCAATATCGATCTGACCGGCATCATCAAGATCATCCGCTTGGGGAATCCCCACGGAATCCTGAAGATCGACGTGGAAGACGAGGAGTGGACGGCCGAGGGCGGTCAGCCCTGGCGCAATGAACGGACTCGCGCCAAACCAAAGCCCCGATTACTTTATGGGGCATGGGTAGCGCTCGTTCGCGCTACCAAGCCCTGCATGCACATGCCGCATGTACTCACCGGGAGTGCTCAGGCGAACGACCAGCGCTCCATCCAGCGCTCTCCGTCCTTGTCCCAGGCCGAGCCCATCTGTTCTGGCAGAGCCAGCTTGTCGGATGTGGCGAAGACGTACGAGGCGAACATCGGGATGATGGGGCCACCCTCGTCGCGCACGATCTGCTGCATCTCCGCGTACATTTCGCGGCGTTTGGACTCGTCGAGCTCTGCCCGGGCCGCCTTGAGCAGCACGTTGAACCGCTCGTGTTCCCACTGGGTGCCGTTCCAGGGCACCCCCGCCTCGTAGGCGGTCGAGAACATCCAGTCGGCGGTCGCCCGTCCGGCCCAGTAGCAGGCGCAGAACGGCTTCTTGTTCCACACGTCCTTCCAGTAGCCGTCGTTCGGCTCGCGAATGAGATTGAGAGCGATGTTGGCCGCCTTGGCGCTCTCCGCGAACAACGCACCCGCATCGACCGCACCCGGGAAGGCCGCATCCGCAACGCTCAGGTCCACCGAGAGCGAATCCATGCCTGCCTGCTTCAGGTAATGCTTCGCCTTGTCGGGATCGTAGACGCGCTGCTCGAGGTCCTTGGCGAAGAAGCGCTGCCCGGGGCCGATGGGGTGGTCGTTCCCCGCAACGCCGTAGCCGAACAGGATCTTCTCCACCATCTCCTCGCGGTCGATGGCGTGCTTGAGGGCCAGGCGCACGTTGTTGTCGTCGAACGGTGGGGTCTGGGTGCGCATCGGGAAGGTGAAGTGTTGGGTACCGGCGATCGAATTCACCGTGATCCCCGGGCGGCGATCGAGCAGGTGCGCGGTCTTCAGATCGACCCGGTCGATGGCGTCGGCCTCGCCGGTGATGATGGCGTTGGTCCGGGCGGCGGGATCGGCCATGACGATCATGGAGACCGTGTCGAAGTACCCGCGGCCCGAATCCCAGTAGTCCGCATACTTCTCGAGGTCGATACGTACCCCCGGCTCGAAGCTCTTGACCTTGTAGGCCCCGGCGCCGATGCCGGACTGCCAGTCGGGCTTGCCGTCGTTGCTCGGCATGACCGGCACGTGGTAGTCGCTGAGGAGGAACGGGAAGTCGGCGTTGCCGGCATCGAGGGTGATGACCACGGTGTGCTTGCCGTCGGCCTTCATGTCGGCGACCGGTGCGAGGATCGGCTTGGCGGCCGACTTCGACTTCTCGCCCCGGTGATGGTTTATGGAGGCGATGACGTCCTCGGCGCTCACCTCCCGGCCGTCGTGATACGTCACGCCCTTGCGCAACCGGAAGGTCCAGGTGGCGACGTCGGCCGATGCCTCCCAGCTCTCGGCCAATTGGCCGACCAGCGAGCCGTCATTGGCCACCTCGGTCAGATAGCCATTGTACCCGTGGCTCATGCCGATCGTGAAGCCGTGCTCATGGGTTCCCGGATCGAAGCTGTCGGAGGTCGCCCCATGCCCCGAGCCCAGGCGCATGTGGCCGCCCTTCTTGGCGGCGCGTGCGAACCGGACGGGCAGGGCGAGCGAAGCGGCACCGGCGACGCCGGTCTGAAGGAATCTGCGACGGGTTGTTCTGTTCATGGGTTGATCTCCCTCGGTGGCGTTGGAGCGGAGGTGTCGAGGTGCAGGGATGGCGTGCAGGTGCGCGGGTCTTCCCAGGCGCTCCCGGGCACTCGCGCGGAGGATGTGCGCATCGCCTGACCCCTTTTCGGAGCCGAACGGTCATTCTCAGGCGGGCAATCTTGCGGGGGCGAGGCGTGTTCCAGCCGAGGCACGGCGCGCCCCGGCTCGCGACTAGGTGAAACAAACTGCTCGACGTCACCGAACGCTCCTCCCTCTGGAGCGCGGCCGTCTTCGGACCCTTCGAGTTCACGCCAAGCGTTGCGCGGGCGCGTCGTCGTTCGCCGCCTCAAGCCGCGTCGCGTCGTCGACGGATGAATAGTAAGGTCCTATTCACTTGGGGACAATAGCAATCAAAGGATACTAGTATGCGAGATTCCGAAAGTATGTTGCCGACCCCCAGCGCGGCCACCACCCCGCGTCTTCACAAGGTTGATCTCGATCTGCTCGCGATCTTCATGGCGGTCACGCAGTGCGACGGATTCGCCGCCGCGCAGGTGACCCTGAACGTCAGCCAGTCCACCATCAGCCGCAAGATTGGCAATCTGGAACGACGCCTCGGCATGCGTCTTTGCCAACGCGGACGAGCCGGCTTCCACCTCACCGACAAGGGCCGGGTCGTCTACGAGGCATGCGAGCACCTCTCGACCGCGCTGGAGAGCTTCCGCACCACGGTGGGGGCTCTTCACGGCGAGCTGGTCGGCGATCTTTCAATTGCCGTGATCGATAGCTGGGCCACCGAGCGCGGCTATCCCATGGCCGATGTGCTCCAGGCCTTCAGGGGCAAGGCGCGGCGGGTCCATATTTGCTTCCACACACTCGCGCCCGATGAGATCGAGCGCGCGGTCTTGGAAAACAGGGTCAACCTCGGGATCGGTGTCTTCCATCAGCACCGGCCGGGCCTGCGCTACGAGGCGCTCTACGACGATCCGGTCGAGCTCTACTGCGGCGCGGGACACGCGCTCTTCGAGCGCGCTCCTTACGGGCTCGACCGCAACGCTGTGCACGCGGCCGATCTCGCTCATCGCGCCTATCTGTCCGAGCGACAGGTCGCACCGCTCACCGCAGGACTGAATTCGACCGCGACGGCACGCCAGATCGGAGGCGTGGCGTTCCTCATCCTCTTGGGCTGGCACATCGGCTATCTGCCCGCCGCCTACGCGGAAACGTGGGTGGCGTCCGGGCGCATGCGGAGCATCCTGCCCGACACCTACCGCCTCAACACGAAGATCGAGCTGGTGACCCGCCGCGGGGTGACGCTGACGCTGGTTAGCCGCACCTTTGCGGATCTCCTGCGCGAGATCACGGGGGCGTCGCGCTGCTGAGCGCCGGTTCAAGATCAGTCCTGCATCCGAATGTCGCCGGCACCACCGAGAGACATTGCCGGTGTGTTCCGACAAGGACAGATACGATAACCGCTGGATGCGTTTGGTACGGCTCCGTACCGGTCGACGCCGACTGGCTGCACATCATCGCCGGGGAGCCCGGGCGGGTGTGGGTCTGGCGGTGGGCGCGTTTGTCCTCGCTGGTGAGCGCGTCGGTGCGGATTTGCTTCTCGTGCGCGTACATCGTCCCGATGAGCGCCAGCGCCAGCGCCTCGGCCACCGCCTCGGGCTCAGAATCTTTCGCCTGTTCAAAGGTTCGCCGGGCGCCCTGTGACGAACGATCCGAGTTGGTCGGTTTCAAAAATCCTTTTGTAACAATACGTTGAGTGATAACCGCGCCGTCCAGTTACCACTTTCGTTCGCACGCTGCGTCGATGCGCTCGCATCCAGGGGTCAGTCGGCGTCGACGGTGTTCTCAGGGCAGCGGTGGGCGAGCGCGGGCAGGAGCCGGCGCCCGTCGCGCTCGACGAGGAACCTGACGACGGTCTCCCCGCCGCGCCCGGGGTCGCGCACCGCGACCAGGCGCCCGTGCGCGGCGGACTCGTCGGGGTCGACCCGGACGTAGTCGCTCACCCGCACGCGCGGGGCCTTGGCGTCCTCGGCGACATGCACGATGCACGTCTCGCGGCCGAATATCGCGCCCGCCCGGCTCCCGTGCGCTGCGTGCACCGTCGCGCTGTACGCATGGTCGAGGTGGCGGAGCTGGGGGTCGGAGCGCAGCAATGCGATGCGCTCGCCGTGCTCGGTCCGGAAGAGCACCCTTCGGGCGTCGATGGCGAGCACCTCGGCCGTGTCGCCGTTGACGAGGTCCGGCGCCAGGGGGTGGCCGAAGCGCGCGCGGTGCGGTGCGGTTGCGGGTCCAGCGGATGCGGTCGCCCGCGCGAATCTCGATGTCCCGGGTGTCGAACAGGCCGAGGTAGCGCGAGGCGTTCCCGGAGGGGCGGAACCTGCGGGGGCGCCGTCGGGGTGGGCGAGCTCGACTTCCGCCTCGCCGGCGCGGGCGACGGTGCACACATCGTCGCTGCGGCATCCGTAGGCGTCTCGGTGGAACACCACGGTGTCGCCCGGCGTGTAGCTTCGGATGTCTGCGGCGTCGGCGCGGGTCATCTGCCGCCGGGCGACGAGGCGCTCGAGGGTGAGGGTGGGTCCATGCAGCACGCCTTCGAGGATGAGCCCGGCGCGGATGGTGGCGTGAATCTCTTCGCGGATGGCGTGGGTGGGAGCGAGCACCGCGGTCTCGGCGCGGGCCGCATCGGGGAGCGCGAGCCAGATTCTGCCCGCGGCCTCAGCCAGCGTCTCGCGTCCGGTCTCGTGCACGCGCTCCCCCAGCGTGCGAAGCGCAAGCTCGGGATGGCCGTCGCGGGCAAGCGCGACGGCGGCTGCGAGGTCCGCATCGCGCTGGCGCAGCACCTCGTCCATCACCGCGGTCGCCATGCCCGCCTTCTGCAGCACCCGGAACGGTTGGCCCGCATCGACCGCGCGCAGCTGCCTCGTGTCGCCGACCAGCACCACGCGGGCGACCCCGAGCGTGTGGGCAGTCCGAAGGAGCGCCTCCATCTGCACCGTGCCGACCATCGACGCCTCGTCGACGGCGAGCACCGTGCCCGCGTACGCCTCGCGCCCCCGGGCGAGCCGCCCGGCGTCGGAGAGGTCGTCGAAGCGGGTGAGGAACCACTGGAGCGTGCGGGTCTCGATGCCGGCGCCTTGTGCGAGTGCGCGCACCGCGGCCGATGACGGCGCGAGTCCGTGGACCCGGGGCATCCCGGGAAGCGCCGCCGCCGCGCGGAGCATCGTCGTCTTCCCCGAGCCTGCGTGGCCCTGCACGCCGATGACCCAGCCGGGCGCGCGCGCCATCGCCTCGACCGCGGCGCGCTGGCCCCGGGTGAGGGCGGTACGGGCGAGTGCGGACTCGACCGTCCCCTCGTCGGCGAACGTCCGGCCCCGGCCCCGCCCTGCGCGCAGCATCTTCAGCAGGCGCCGCTCGACCCGCACCGCGCGGCGGGTGACGAAGGCGCGCTCTGCGCCCCGGCGCTCGGCCTCCACGAGTTCGCCGTCATGCACGAGCCGGTCTATCCCTGCGTCCATCTCCGCGAGCGTGTATCTTCCGGGCGCGTGCCCGAGCGCGAGCGCCTGCACCTCGGTGGCGGGGAACACCGCGGTGCGCTCCTCAAGCACCGCGACGGCCCGGGCGACCGCTTCGAGCACGCCGAGCTCGGGGGCGCGGAGCAGCGTCGCCGGGGCGGCGGGGCCGGCCGGGGGCGGAGCGGACGCGTCGAGCGCCGGGTCGGGGACCACGTCGGGCAGCGCCGGCACCCGCCGTCGGTTGCGCAGCACGTTCGCGGGCAGGTCCGGCGGCGCGATGCGCACCTTGGGTGAGCGCCGGCCCGTTTCCGGGTCGAGCGGCCGGGGCGGGCGGGCCACAAGCGAAGAGCGCGCAAGCCCCAGCTCGTGCGCGCGGGTGCGCCACTGCGGCATCAGGACCCCGAGCCCGATGTCCTCCTTCCGGCGCCGCGTGTGCAGCGCCGCCATCTGCGCGGTCTCGGGCGTGTAGGGGAGCCCGAGGGCCTTCAGCCGGTCGAGAATCTCCCGGCGCCGCCCGGAGAACGCATCGAGCAGCGCGCGGTCGTAGCCCGCAATCTCGAACCCGGGGATGCGCCCGACGAGCGTCGGCGCAATCGCATAGCCGAGCGCCTGGAGTCTCTGTGCAAGGGCGTTGCGGTAGTACGCCCCGATGAGCTTCTCGCCGCGGTGGATCCGCGTCGTCTCGAGGCTCCGCCACGCGCTGCCTTGCGCGCTCCGCGTCATGTTCGCCACCACGCAGTGGGTGTGGAGCTGCGGGTCCTGGCTGCGGCTGGTGAGATGCCGGAAGCCCGCCGCCACCAAGCCGTCGGCGCGCACCCGGGGGCGG
>JAJECB010000484.1 GCA_022822245.1 Gammaproteobacteria bacterium | reverse complement strand
GAAAGTCCACCGACTCCACGAGCCTCGCGAATCCCTCCCAGCCGATGGGTCGCGCGTCAGGATGCCCCGGGGTCGACCGAACCGGCGAGAGGACCGCGAAGTCCACCCCGAGCGAGCGGGCGAGGGCGAGCTCCCTTGCGTCGTGGCACGAGGCGGCGAGCCCGAACCCGGGCCATGCCGGCCGATCCGACGGGCGTTCGGCGAGGCGCGCGAGCGCCTGGCTCGAAAGGTGCGCCCCGTGGGCCCCGGCGTCGCGTGCCGTCTCCGGGTCCGCGTTCAGGAACACCCGCGCCCCGCTCCTCTCGGCGAACGCCGCCGCCCGGCGGACGAGCGGGACGAGCGCGTCCGCCGGCATCGACTTCGCGCGAAGCTGCACGAGCCGGGCTCCCGCCTCGATCCGGGCGCGGAGGGTCGCCTCGAAGTCGGCCTCCTTCGGCTCCGGGGTGATGAGATAGAGGGACGGGAGCTCGATGGCGGCGACGATGGGGACGGAACCGGCGACGAGGCCGAGGTGCTGCAGGTCCGGCGGCGCCACCCACTCCACGGTCTGACCCTCCCGGCCGTGCGGCCGGCCGCGCCATTCGGAGACCTCGAACACCTCGAGCCGCACCCGGCGGTCCGGGTACTCGCAGGGGAACCGGATGAGCGGACGGGCGTCGAGGACTTCGACCCCCACCTCCTCCCGGAGCTCGCGTTCGAGGGCGGCGCGCGCGCTCTCGCCCGGCTCGAGCTTGCCGCCGGGGAACTCCCACTGGCCCGCGAGGTGGCGTCCGGGCAGGCGCTCGGCCGCGAACACCCTCCCGTCGGACCGGCGAAGGACGCCCACCGCGACATGGATCGGCTCGGACTCCCGGCCGAGGGACACGCGATCAGCCATTCCGGCCCGCTTCTCCGTTTACCATCTCGATTCCTGACTGCCTGCGAAGCTCGGGCGAGGACCGCCGACTTCCCGGTAGTGCGGACTTCCAGCCCGCCTGTACGCTGACGCACCGGAAGAGATCTTTGCACGGCAAGCCCTCGCCCTGGCGCCACCCCTCGCGGGCTGGACGCCCTCGCTACCGGGAAGTCATTAGCCCGACGCGTCCGGGGCCGGGCCGAGGATTATGTGGAGTCAAGTCCTGATTTGCAGCGAGGACGACCGTCGATGACCACGCACCTTGCGCTCCCCGAGATCACGGCCGCGGTCGAACGCCCCATCGCGGAGGCGGCCGGGCTTCCCAACCGCGCCTACACGAGCGCGGACTTCTTCCGGCTCGAGCTCGAACGGATCTTCGCGCCCTCGTGGGCCTGCCTCGGTCACGCCGCCGACGTGCCGCGGCCGGGCGACCTCCGCCCCGTGCACCTCCTCGGCGTGCCCCTCCTCATGGTCCGCACGGCGGGCGGCGCGGTGCGCGTGTTCCACAACGTCTGCTCGCACCGCGGCAACGAGCTCGTCTGGGAGCCCGGCCGGGTGAAGGGCGGGATCCGGTGCCCCTACCACGCCTGGACCTACGACCTCGAAGGGCGGTTGATCGGCACCCCCAACATCGGGGGCCTCGGGGTCCACGAGGCGGCCGGCTTCGATCGCGCTCGGCACGGGCTCCGGGCGGTGCGGAGCGGGGTTTGGCTGGACCTCGTGTTCGTCAACCTCACCGACGACGCGGAGCCTTTCGAGACCTGGATCCGGCCCCTCGCGGAGCGCTTCGAGGGGCTTGGGGGGCCGGGCTACGAGCGGCGCCTGCGCCCGGCCGCCACCCACGGCGAGTTCCGCTTCGACGTGCGGGGGAACTGGAAGCTCGCGGTCGAGAACAACCTCGATGCGTCTCACCTTCCGTGGGTCCACCCGTCCCTCAACCGGCAGTCCCCCCTCGAGAACCACTACTGCTTCCTCGACAGTCCGCGGTTCGCGGGACAGGGCTCGACCGCGTACGACACGGTCCCCCACGAGAGCCCCGCCCTGCCCCGGATCGAGGCGTGGCCGGTCCGGACGGGGGAGTACCCGTGCCTCTATCCGAACGCGTTCGTGTCCGGCCACGGGGACCACTTCTGGTCGATGGTGCTGGAACCGGTGGCCCCGGACCGCACCGTCGAACGGTGGCGGAGCTACTTCGTCGACGAGGCGGCCGCGGACGCCGCCTTCGAGTCCGCCCGGTCCGCCATCCGCGAGCGATGGGCCTCGATCCTCGGAGAAGACGTGGGGGTGGTGGAAGGGATGCAGCGCGGCCGGCGCTCACCCGCGTTTGACGGTGGGGTGTTCGCGCCGGTACTCGACCCGCCGGTCCATCACTTCCATCGCTGGGTCGCGCGGCGCCTCGCTGCACCGGAGATGGTTCGCGCGACGCCCTAGAGCCCGGAAATCTCACCAACTTTCGTCGCGAGGGCGCGGAGATGCCGCTGTGACAAGGCGCACGGACCGAAAGAGCGCTGCGCGCTGCTGAAGGCGTAGCCGACCCTACGTCGAAGCGGCTTGAGGGAGTACGCCTTGTCACAGCGAGCGGATCCGCGTCCGCTAGCCAAGAAGTTGGTGAGATTGCCGGGCTAATGCAGGCGCCCGTGGCAGTGCTTGTACTTCTTGCCCGAACCGCAGGGGCAGGGTTCGTTGCGGCCGACCTTCCTTCCCGAGCGCACGAA
Source organism: Gammaproteobacteria bacterium (assembly GCA_022822245.1). The sequence goes on along the minus strand of JAJECB010000484.1, from coordinate 8,962 downwards.
GGGCTGGGCGACCGGCCCTTCCGTCGGCTCGGGGCCCGGCATCGCCTCCCCTGCGGTCGCCGCGGCCATCTCCGCCTCCAGCGCAAGCGCGCTCACCTCGGCGTGAGAGTACTCGACCTGGACGGGCGCCGGAGGCGGCGGCGCGGCGGGGGCCTCCGGTTCCTCTCCGGGCCGGATCTCCCCCCGGGAAAGGAGCCGGACCACCTCGGTCTTGAACCGCTCCAGCAGGGCGCGGAACATCTCGAATGACTCGCGCTTGTACTCCTGCTTGGGGTTCTTCTGGGCATATCCGCGAAGATGGATCCCCTGGCGGAGGTAGTCCATCGCGGCGAGGTGCTCCTTCCAGATGACGTCGAGCACCTGCAGCATCACCGCCTTCTCGATCGCCCGCATGGTCTCGGAACCGACCACCTTCTCCTTCTCGAGATGGGCGGCCGCGAACGTGTCGAGGATGCGCGCGCGCAGGGGCTCCTCGTGGAGCTCGTCGTCGGCGTCGAGCCAGCCCTGGAGGTCGAGGGTGAGGCCGAACTCCGCGGCGAGCTCCCGGGTGAGGCCCGGCACGTCCCAGAGCTCGTCGAGGCTCTCGGGGGGGATGAAGGCGTCGATCGTCCCGTTCACCACGTCGGAACGCACCGCCTCGTACATCTCGGAGACGTCGTCGGTCGACATGAGCTCGTCGCGCAGCGCGTAGATCTCGCGCCGCTGGTCGTTCGCCACGTCGTCGTACTCGAGAAGCTGCTTGCGAATGTCGAAGTTGCGCCCCTCGACCTTGCGCTGGGCGTTCTCGATCGCCTTCGTCACCCAGCGGTGCTCGATCGCCTCTCCTTCCTCCACCCCCAGCTTCTGCATGAGTCCGGACACGCGCTCGGCGGCGAAGATGCGCATCAGATCGTCCTCGAGCGACAGGAAGAACCGGCTCGAGCCCGGATCCCCCTGGCGCCCCGACCGGCCCCGGAGCTGGTTGTCGACGCGACGCGACTCGTGACGCTCGGTGCCGACAATGTGGAGCCCCCCCGCCCCCACCACCGCGTCGTGGCGCTCCTGCCACGCGGTGCGGACCTCCTCGTCCGCGTCCTCGCCGAACTCCACTCGCCAGTTGCCGCCTAGCACGATGTCCGTGCCACGGCCCGCCATGTTGGTCGCAATCGTCACCGTGCCGGGCTTGCCGGCCTGCGCGATGATCTGCGCCTCGCTCTCATGGTGCTTGGCGTTGAGCACCTGGTGGGGGACTTCCTCGCGCCGCAGCCGCGAGGAGAGAAACTCCGAGGTCTCGATGGAGGCGGTGCCGACGAGGACCGGCTGGCCCCGCTCCCGGCATTCGCCGATCTCGTCGACGATGGCCTGGAATTTCTCTTCCTGCTTGAGATAGACGAGATCGGCCCGATCGTCGCGGACCATCGGGAGGTGGGTCGGGATCACGGCCACCTCGAGCCCGTAGATCTGCTGGAACTCGGCGGCCTCGGTGTCCGCGGTCCCGGTCATTCCCGCGAGCTTGTCGTAGAGTCGGAAGTAGTTCTGGAAGGTGATCGACGCGAGGGTCTGGTTCTCCTGCCGGATCGTGACCCCCTCCTTTGCCTCTACCGCCTGGTGCAGGCCGTCCGACCAGCGCCGGCCGGCCATGGTGCGGCCGGTGAACTCGTCGACGATGATCACCTCGCCGCCCCGCACCAGGTAGTGCACGTCGCGGTGGTAGAGGGAGTGGGCGCGAAGGGCCGCGTCGAAGTGATGGAGGAGCATCACGTTGGCGGTGTCGTAGAGCGATTCGTCGCGGCCGAGCAGACCTTCCTCCCCGAGCAGCTCCTCGACCCGGCGGTAACCGGTCTCGGTGAGATGCGCCTGCCGCGTCTTCTCGTCCACGAAGTAGTCTCCGGGGACGTGGTCCTCCTCGTCGGCGGGCTCGCGCTCCTGGCGCTCCAGGTTCGGGATCAGCCGGTTGATGCGCAAGTAAAGCTCCGAGCTCTCCTCCGACGGCCCCGAGATGATGAGCGGCGTGCGGGCCTCGTCGATGAGGATCGAATCGACCTCGTCGACGATGGCATAGGCGAGGCGCGGCTGCGCCTTCTCGACCAGCGAGAAGGCCATGTTGTCGCGCAGGTAGTCGAACCCGAACTCGTTGTTGGTCCCGTAGACGATGTCGGCCCGGTACGCCTCGCGCTTCTCGGCCGGGGTCTGGCCCGGCACCACGACCCCCACCGTCATGCCGAGGAGCCGGTAGATCTGGCCCATCCAGTCGGCGTCTCGCCGTGCGAGGTAGTCGTTGACGGTGACGATGTGGACGCTGTCCCCGCCGAGGGCGTTGAGGTAGGCGGAGAGCGTCGCCACGAGAGTCTTCCCCTCCCCGGTCCGCATCTCCGCGATACGCCCCTCGTGGAGCACCAGGCCGCCGATGAGCTGCACGTCGAAGTGGCGCATCTCGAGCGCGCGCCGCCCCGCCTCGCGCACGACCGCGAACGCCTCCGGGATCAGGGCGTCGACCGGCTCCCCGGCCGCCCGCCGGCCGCGCAGGGTCTCCGTGATTGCCGCGAGCTCCGCATCCTCCCGACCCTGAAGGCCGGGCTCGAGCTCGTTGACGGCGGCCACGGTCCGACGATAGCGGCGCAGCATGCGCTCGTTACGCGACCCGACCACTCGGCGCAGGATGTTCGCCACCATGTACTATCGAGCTCCTGAGAGGCCGCGGGCGGGAGAGTCCTCAGCCGCCGCGCCCGCCGAGAGGGCCTGCGAGACCAACTTTCCTCCATGTGGAAACCATCCGCGCGAGATCAACCCCCCACGCCCCGGCGGATCGGATCGGTCCTGCGGGGGACGGGTCCGTCCGGTGCGCTCGCCGAGAAGGCCCGCACCCTGGTGAGGGTGGAACGAGCCGTTCACCGGATCCTCGGCGAGAAGTCCGCTCCGCACGTGCGGGCGGGAAAGCTGTCCGCCACCTCGCTCACCCTGACCGCCGACACGCCGGCCTGGGCCTCGATGGCGCGGTTCCGGGCTCCCGACGTCCGCGCCGCGCTACGCTCAGAGCTCCCGCGCCTGCGCGAGGTCCGGGTGGTCGTCCGGGACATGGAGTATCCGGCCACGCCGGAGCCCGCTGCGGCGCAAGCCACCCTTTCGCCATTCGCCGCGAGAGTGCTGCGGTCCGTCGCCCGGTCCCTGGACAACCCACGCCTCGCCCGGATCCTCATCCGGCTCGCCGCGCGAGAACGCCAGCCCGCCGGCTCCGCGTCCGCGAGCGACTCCTCGCCATCCGGGATCAATCGGCCGTGACAGGCCGGCCGTAGATGATGGGGAGCTCCGCCGGGTCGTCGTAGGTGACTATCGAATACGCTTCGCTGTCCGCCATCAGGGCGCGCAGGAGCCGGTTGTTGAGGGAATGGCCGGACTTGAAGCCCGCGAACGACCCGATGAGGCTGTAGCCGAGAAGATAGAGATCTCCGATCGCGTCGAGCACCTTGTGCTTGACCAGCTCGTCGACGTATCGCAACCCGTAATGATTGAGCACCCGGTAGTCGTCGTAGATGACCGCGTTGTCGAAGTTGCCGCCGCGGGCGAGGTTGTTCTCCCGCAGCCGTTCCAGGTCCCCCACGTGCCCGAAGGTCCTCGCGCGGCTTACCTCCTTCACGAACGAGGTGGTGGAGAAGTCGATGTTCGCGGTATCCGGATAGTCCTCGAACACGGGCATGTCGAACCGGATGGTGAACTTGACCTTGAAGCCGTCGAAGGGCTCGAGCTCCGCCCACTTGTCCCCGTCCTCCACCCGCACCTTGCGCCGGATCCGGAGAAACCGCTTGGGAGCGGCCTGTTCCTCGATGCCGGCGGATTGCAGCAGGAATACGAGCGGACCGGCGCTGCCGTCCATGATCGGAACCTCGGCGGCACTCAGGTCCACGTAGGCGTTGTCGATCCCGAGCCCGGCCATGGCCGAGAGCAGGTGCTCGACGGTGGAAACGCGGATGCCTTCCTCCGAGACGAGCGTGGTGCACAGGTGCGTCTCTCCCACGTTCCCTACTCGGGCGGGAATCTCGACCGGTTCCGCCAGATCGATCCGGCGGAACACGATCCCGGAGTTCGGAGCCGCGGGCCGAAGGGTAAGGTAGACCTTCTCGCCCGAATGAAGCCCCACTCCGGTGGCGCGGATGACGTTGCTGAGTGTACGTTGTCGAATCACGAAATACGCCCTCGTCCGGTGTTCCCTCGCCTGGCCCGCACAAGCAGACGTCCCTTCGCGGCGCCCGCCGCGACATCCGCCGCCACTACCCGCAGCGCAAAACCAGGGTGAAGACTAACACACTGTCCCCGCTGGACTATACCCTCGGAGAATCGTGTGTGCGGCGACGCAGGTACGCGGGGATGTCGAAGTAGTTGCGTTGTCCGGCATCCCGGGCCGCCCCCATTTCCGGGCCGGGAGGGGACGGAATCTCGACCGGTTCCGGCTCCCCGCCGGCTCCGGAGACCGGCAGCACGGCCACGTTGGACACGGTGCCGACCGGGGCCGACGCCGCGCTGAGGCCGAGCCCGGTCGCGACCACGATGATCCGGAGCTCCTCGCCCGCATTCTCGTCGATGACGGTCCCCGTGATGACGTTCGCCCCCGGGGCCGCAAAGCTCTCGACGACCTCTCCGACCGCCGCGTATTCGTCCATGCCCAGGTTCGGGTCCGCGGTGATGTTCACCAGGATCCCGCGCGCACCGTGGAGGTCGACGTTCTCGAGCAGCGGGCACGTGGTCGCCTTCTTCGCCGCCTCGAAGGCGCGATCCTGCCCGGTTGCCCTGCCTGCCCCCATCATGGCCCGGCCCTTCTCGGTCATCACCGCCCGGACGTCCGCGAAGTCGACGTTAACGAGACCGGGGCGGATGATGAGCTCGGAGATCCCCTGAACGGCTCCGAGCAGCACGTCGTTCGCCGCGGCGAAGGCGGCCTTCAGGGTCACCCCTCGTCCGAGCACGCTGATCAGGCGTTCGTTGGGCACCACGATGAGCGAATCGACCTGCTTCGACAGCTCGTCGATTCCGGCCCCGGCGATGCTCATGCGCCGGCCGAGTTCGAACGGAAACGGGCGAGTGACCACCGCGACCGTCAACACGCCGAGCTCGCAGGCGATCTCCGCGATGACCGGCGATGCCCCCGTGCCCGTGCCCCCGCCCATGCCGGCGGTGATGAAGAGCATGTCGGTGCCTTCGAGGATCTCCGCGATGCGGTCGCGGTCCTCGAGCGCCGCGGCGCGCCCGAGCTCGGGGTCCGCACCCGCGCCGAGCCCCTTGGTGAGGTTGGCCCCGAGCTGCACGTGGACCGGGGCCGACGACTTCGCCAGCGCCTGGGCATCGGTGTTCGCGCAGACGAAGTCGACCCCCTCGATGGTGTTGGCAATCATGTGCTCGACCGCGTTGCCGCCCCCGCCGCCGACACCGATGACCTTGATGTTGGCCTTGTCGGTGGAACTGGTTTCGACGATTTCAAACATGGCTCTTCTCTCCCGAGTGGGTTCCCTAGTGGGTTCCGTTGATCCAGCCGCGCATGCGTCCGAAGACGCCCCGCAGCCCCTTTGCTTCCGAGTTGGTGCGGTGGTTGTGGGCCTCGTGGTCGAGCGTGAGCAGCCCGACCGCGGTGGCATAGACCGGGTTGCGGATCACGTCCCCGAGCCCGGTCACCGAGTTGGGATGACCGAGGCGCACCGGCATGTCGAACACCTCCTCGGCCATCTCGACCAGCCCTTCCATGCGCGCGCTCCCTCCGGTGAGGACGACGCCTCCGGCCACTCCGTCCAGGCCGGCGCGGCGGATGTGGTCCCGCACGAGGCCGAGCAGCTCTTCGCAGCGCGGCTCCACCACCTCCGCGAGGGCCCTGCGCGGCAGGCGCCGGGAGGGTCGATCGCCGAGCGCGGGCACCTGGATCGTCTCGTCCTCGGAGGTGCAGGCGGCGCGCGCGCAGCCGTACTGGATCTTGATCTCCTCGGCGTGCGGAATCGGGGTCCGGAGGGCGAGAGCGATGTCGTTCGTGACCTGGGCGCCCGCGACCGGGATGACCGCCGTGTGCCGGATCGCTCCGCCTCCGAAGAGCGCGATGTCGGTGGTGCCGCCGCCGATGTCGACCAGGCAGACCCCGAGATCCTTCTCGTCCTCCATGAGCACCGCCTGGCTCGAGGCAAGCTGCTCCAGCACGATGTCCTCGACGTCGAGACCGCAACGATGCACGCACTTGACGATGTTCTGGGAAGCGCTCGCCGCCCCGGTGACGATGTGCACCTGGGACTCGAGCCGCACCCCCGACATTCCGACCGGTTCCCGGATCCCGTCCTGATCATCGACGATGAACTCTTGGGGGAGGATGTGCAGGACCTTCTGGTCGGCCGGGATCGGAACCGCGCGCGCGGCGTCGATGACCCGGTCGACGTCGCCCGTGCTGACCTCACCGTCGCGGATCGCCACGATCCCCTGCGAGTTGAGGCTGCGGATGTGACCCCCGGCCACTCCGACGTAGACCGACCGGATAGGCTGCCCGGCCATGACCTCGGCCTCCTCCACCGCGTGCCGAATGGACTTCACGGTGTTCTCGATGTCGACCACCACGCCCCGCTTGAGGCCGCGCGAGAGCTCGGAGCCGATCCCGAGGAGCTGAACCTCACCCGTATCCGAGGTCTCCCCGACCAGTGCCACCACCTTCGCGGTGCCGATGTCGAGCCCCGCGATGAGGCTCTTCCTGGTTCCCGCCCTCATCCCTGCACCCTCGAATGTGCGTCCCCGCCGTCACGCCAACGAACTGCAAAACCGTTCGGATAGCGGAGGTCGATTCGCTCGATGGATCCCCTGCGGCCGATCAGCGCCGAGAGGTAAACGGCCGCGAAGCGGCGTACATGCACTTCCTGCTCGTCGCGGAACACGAGGCGCACTCCGTCCGCGAGCTGAAGGTTCCAGTTTCCGGCGGCGGACCGCTCCAGCCGGTGGATACCGCCGCCGATCCCGTCGAATATCGCGCTGAACTCCCGAAGTCCGTCGATGAGCCTCGGGATCGCCTCGCGCGGTCCGGCGAACATCGGAAGCCCGATCCCCGCCAGCCCGTGCCGCGCCGGAAGCACGGTGGCGCGTTCGGTCACCAGCCCCCCGCTCTCCCAGCGCGCGATCGGCCGGTCCTCCACCACCGTCAGGTGCAGCTCTCCGGGCCAGACCCGCCGCACCGAGACGTCGCGGACCCAGGGCACTGCGAGAGCCGACTCGCGCACGCTGGAGATGTCGATCCGGAAGAACCCTCCCCGCAAACGGCCGGCGATGGCGCGCTTCAGCTCGTCAGGGGAGACCCAGCGAAGGCTCCCCGCAATCCGGACGTCGGAGATGGTCGCGGTTGGAATCATGGCCCCGAACCGATCCTCGAGCGACGGTGCACCCGGGATCCACCCGGCCGGAGACGACGCGAGGAGCGCCGAGAGGGCGCACAGGGAGACGATCAGGTGGCGGGAGGCGCTCATCGCCCCTCCCCCGGGCCGTGACCCTTCCGGTGCGGCGGCAGTCGCCGGCCCACCACCCGCACTTCCGGCTCGAGGTCGACCCCGGTCTCCTCGCGCACCCGCGAGCGCACCTTTCCGATCAGCGCCTCGATGTCCGACGACGACGCGTTGCGTTCGTTGACGATGAAGTTCCCGTGCTTCTCCGAGACCACCGCGCCACCGATCCGGGCTCCCTTGAGGCCGCACGCGTCGACGAGCCGTCCCGCGTAGTCGCCGGCGGGGTTGCGGAACACCGATCCGCAGCTCCGCTGCCCGACCGGCTGCGAGGCGGCGCGCGCCCGGATCATCCCCCGGGTACGGGCCCGCACGGTGGCCGGATTCTCGGAGACGACCCGGAGCTCGGCACCGGTGAACCACTCCCCGGCCGCGCCCGCGACGCTCCGGTATCCGACCTCGAACTCATCCCGCGCGCGCCAGCGACGACCGCCGTTGCGGTCCACCGTCTCCACGCGGTGCACGAGGTCCCACGTCTCCGCGCCGTGCGCGCCGGCATTCATCGCGAGGGCCCCGCCGATCGTTCCCGGGATCCCGGCAAGGAACTCGCCACCGGCGAATCCCTTCCCCGCGAAGTGACGGGCGAGCCTGGCGCAGGGGACGCCGGCCCCGGCCCGGACGACGCCGCCTCCCGGCTCCTCGATCCGACCGAGGGTGCGCGAGGTCAGGATGACCACCCCGCCAACCCCGCCGTCGCGCACCAGAAGGTTGCTCCCGAGTCCGACCCAGAGCACCTCCTCGCGAGTACCGAGCCCGGCGAGGAAATCGGCGAGGTCCTCGACGTCCGCGGGCACGTACACGCGGTCGGCCCGGCCCCCGGTACCCCAAGTGGTCATGCGGGCCATGGAGACGTTGTGCATCAGACGGCCCCGCACGTTTCGCCCGCCTCCGCGAGGGCCGCCGCCACGGATCCGATGTCGCCGGCGCCGAGGAGCACGAGCACGTCGTCCGTGCGCACCACCCCGCGCAGCGTGGCCTCGAGCTCGCTCACCCCCGGCACGTAGACCGGCTCCACGACTCCGCGGGCGCGCACCGCCTGGCACAGGCCGTGCGCGTCCGCTCCTGGGATGGGCTCTTCGCCCGCGGGGTAGACGGCGGTGACGAGGAGTGCGTCCACCTGGCTCAGGACCCGGGCGAAGTCGTCCAGCAGGTTGCGGGTCCGGGTGAACCGGTGCGGCTGGAAGGCGACCACCAGCCGCCGGCCCGGCCACGCCTCGCGCGCCGCGGCGAGGGTCGCCTCGATCTCGCGAGGGTGGTGGCCGTAGTCGTCGACGAGCCGGACCCGGTGCCCACCGATCCGGACCGCGTCCCGGACCTCGAAGCGCCGCCCGATCCCCTGGAACGTGGCGAGCGCGTGGCCGATGAGCTCGTCGTCCACCTCAAGCGACCGCGAGACGGCCACCGCGGCGAGCGCGTTCAGCACGTTGTGGCGACCCGGAAGGTTGAGGGTCACATCGATTCCCGGCCCGAGGTCGCCG
>JAJECB010000087.1 GCA_022822245.1 Gammaproteobacteria bacterium | reverse complement strand
GAGCGTGCAACGGGCGCCGAATCGGTCCGAATGGGCTGCACGACGCCATGTCAGTGGCCCGAATCCGGTTCCCGTGCCGGTGTGGAGCCTGGAACATGAGGTTCGTACGTAATCAGGAGAGGTGTTGCCGGCCGCTTCACCAAGGGAGACGCCGGTCAGACGCTTGTATCCCGCCCGCCAGTGATGGCCGAGGCCAAGCATGTAGCGTTCGTCGACCGCATCGAGCATCTTGGAGGCGTGTTCGAAGAGCGCCGGCTGAGTGCTTCACGAACCGAGCATCGGTTCACCAAGACGCGCCGGTACGAGCTTGCGGAGGCGCTGGCCGGACTCACGGCGGAGCACGGCGGTGAGGACTCGGCTGCTTCGGATGACGTCCGGTTTACCGGCCTGGCTTGGGAGGCGAAGCATCTCCTGCTCCTGACCGCTACCCCCCACATGGGGAAGGAGTCGCCCTGGTTCCACCTCTGGCGGTTGCTCGATCCCCACACCTTCGGCACGCCGGAGGCTTTGCGTCGCTACTCGCCCGAAGCAAGGGAACGGCACTTCATCCGGCGCACGAAGGAGGAGATGGTGGACCTCGACGGCAACCCGCTGTACCGGCAGCGGGAGTGCAGCACGTTCAGCTTCGATCTCACGCGAGGCGAGCAGGCACTCTACCTTCGCACCACCGCCTATCTCCGGTGCGGCGGATCGAGGGTCTCGGATAACTCCCTCGTCGCCCGCAACGAACATCGAAGGCCATCAGGTCCAGGACCTCGCCGATCTCGTGCCCGATCTGATCGAGGCGAGCGCCGGATACCAGCTCCAGTTCCGCGTGCAGGTCGTCCTGGACGACGCCCCCGATGACGTCCGCACCAAGGTCGAGCAGCTCATCGACAGCCGCCTGAAACCCGACACCAGCACAGAACCCTGACCTCCGATAATCGGCCGGGTGAATCAATCGCTCATGGCGGGGTTTGAGGGCGTGCGCGATCGTGGTTCCGGCGCTATGTCCGGAAATGTCGCCGAGCGCCCACACGCAAGAATGTCTTCGCTCGGAGACAAATATTGCTTGTCGCCGTTCGAGGACATTGGTACTCTGTCGTCGTTCGGAGACACAGGGGACGCCCATGCAGATCCGCACTCCGCTCGACCTTGGTCTGGCCATTCGGGAGAAACGCCGGAAGCTCGAGCTGAGCCAGGCCGAGCTTGCCGGCAAAGTGGGGGTCGGACGGCAATGGGTCGTCGCCATCGAGCACGGCAAGTCCCGCGCGGAGCTCGGTCTGGTCCTTCGCACCCTCTCCGCTCTCGGCCTGTCGCTCACGATCGACTCCGGTGATCGGCAGCGCGAACCTGCGGGTTCTCTGTCCCCCATCGACATCGACACGGTCGTGAATGCCGCCACGAGAGATCGGAAGTGACCGAGATTCTCGCCGTCGTCGCCGACCGCCGAATCATGGGCGAGATCCGGCGCGATCGGCGCGGCCGGCTCTCCTTCGAATACGACGATTCGTGGCGATCGGCGGTCGGGGCCTATCCGCTTTCCCTCTCGATGTCGCTCGTGGTGGGCACACACGAGCACGCCAGAATCGAGCCCTGGCTGTGGGGGTTGCTTCCGGACAGCGAGATCATCCTGTCTCGCTGGGCGCGGCGATTTCAAGTCTCGCCCCGCAACGCGTTTGCCTTGCTCCGTGCGGTCGGCGAGGACTGCGCCGGCGCCACGCAGCTCGTGCGCCCGGATCGAGTCGAAGCGATTCTCCGTGACGAGGGCGGGCACGTGGATTGGCTGAGCGAAGGCGATGTCGCCGAGCGTCTTCGCACTCTCAGGGACGATCCGTCGGCCTGGCGCGTCGCGCGCGACACCGGACAGTTCAGTCTCGCCGGCGCGCAGCCGAAGACCGCGCTCCTCCACGATGGCCAGCGCTGGGGTTTGCCCTGCGGCCCAACGCCGACCACCCACATTCTGAAGCCGCCAATCGAAGCGTTCGACGGCCACGCCGAGAACGAGCACCTCTGCCTTGCGCTCGCTCGTGAGCTCGGCTTGCCCGCGGCGGAATCACGGGTCGCAAGGTTCGAAGACGAGGTCGCGATCGTCGTTCAGCGATACGACCGTGTCCGGGTCGCCGGAACCATTCGGCGGGTTCACCAGGAGGACATGTGTCAGGTGCTGGGCCTTCCGCCGACGAAGAAGTACCAGAACGAAGGCGGGCCCGGTTGTGCGGAAGTGTGCGACGCGATTCGTACCCATTCCGGAGAACCGGAGGAAGACACCTGGACGTTCGCGCGGGCCATCATGCTGAACTGGATCATCGGCGGCACGGATGCGCACGCGAAGAACTTCTCGATGCTGATCGGTACCAGGGGACGGGCGCGCCTTGCGCCGCTCTACGATGTGGCGAGCGCGCTCCCTTACGATTTCGATCCGAGACGGCTGAGAATGGCGGTAAAGATTGGTGGGAAATACCGCCTGGAAGAGACCCGCTCACGGCACTGGGCCCGGTTCGCGTCCGACATCCGTCTTCCGGCCCCGGAAGTATTGAACATGGGCAGGACCATGGCCCGGACGTTGCCCGACGCCTTCGCCGGGATCGTCGAAGAGGCCCGTGCCGGTGGGCTTGCTCACCCGATTCTCCAACGGATGGCCGATATCCTGAACCAACGCGCCGAACATTGCGTCCGCATACTGGAAGCCCCGCCCGAGTAGTCCCCTTCCTCACTGCCGGGGACCGACGAGGGCGGTGATGGAGGCGCGACGGAGCTTGGCTCGAAGGGCTTGCGGCTCCCGCGGGCGAGGCAGGCGAAGCATGGAGGCGCGGTAGCACGAATAACATGAAAATTCGAAGCAATGATTCGAATTTTCGGGTTTTCCCTTGCGGGCGCGGGCGCGGCCGTAGGCTAACCGCGGTTGCGGTGGGTCTCGGGGGCGAAGAGGCGGAAGGCGAGGCCGACCAGGATCGTGAGGGCGGCGGCCGCGACCAGGGCGGTGATGGAGCCGTAGCCGTCGACGACGAGCCCGAGCACGATCGGCCCGACCACGTAGCCGAAGTCGGACATCATGCGGTACGTGCTCATCGCGGACGCGTTCATGCCGGGGGGCGCGAGATCCGCCGCGTAGGCGGCCGGGGCGGAACCTCCGACCGACATCGCGGCTCCCCACAGCACGCACGCGGCGGTGAACCAGGGGTAGGACGGCGCGAAACAGAACACGAGCAGGGAGAAGCCGGCGAGCAGGGTCGCGGGGACGATCACCGTCTTGCGGCCGAAACGGTCCACCAGCATCCCCGTCGGATAGGCGACCGCGAGTCCGATGACGCTTCCGAGGGCGAGCGCGCCGCCGATCTCGGCCACCGAGAGACCCAGCCGGACACTGCCGAGGACCGGGATGATGTTGAACAGGCCCCCCGTCCGGACCACCGCGTTGACCCATCCGACGAGGCAGACGAGGACAAAGCCGATCTGCGCGGCAAGCAGCCGCATCTGGGTGACGAGGGTCGGCCCCCGGCCCCATCCTCGTCCGCCGACCGGGTGCGACAGGCGGCGGGTCTCGCCGACCGCGAACCAGGCGAGCCCGGTGACGACAAAGCTGGCCACGGCATAGGCCCGGAAGGGCGCGGCGAGTCCCAGGTGATCGGCCAGCAGGCCGCCCGGAAACGGGCCGATGCCGACCGCGAAGATGAACACGCCGTGGTAGATCGCCATCGTTCGCCCGCGGCGCGCGGGGGTGGTGATGTCCGCCAGCACGACCTGGCCCGCGGTGAGGACGAAGCCGGCCCCGGCCCCGGCGAGGAAGCGGGCGACGATGAACTCCGGAAACGTGCCGGCCTCCGCGCACCACAGATTGCCGAGCGTGGCGACGACGCCTCCGATCGCGAGGGTGGGCCTCCGCCCGAGCCGGTCGCAGAGCTGGCCCGTCGGCATGGCGACGACGAACCGGGCCAGCCCGTAGATGGCGACCGCGAGGCCGATCGCGGAGGCGGAGACCCCGAACGACTTGGCGTAGAGAGGAAGCGCCGGCACCACCCCGCCGAAGCCGAGCTGGTTGACCGCGATGAGGACGCACATCCAGACGAGGACCCGCCGCTCGAAGGACATGCCTTCCCTTCCTTCTTCAGGCCCGTTCAAGGCGGCGGGACCCCCTTCGTTCGAACATCTTCCCCTCGGTCGCGGTCTGGCCGAACGCACGGGCCGCGCGCGGAAGTACCGGCGAGCGGACCGTTGCTCCCGGATCCGCGCGCCCGACCCACGTCAATCTAACGGACCTGAAGAAACGGGAGGGGTTCATTCCGCCCCGAGGGCTGACGGCGGCGCGGTCGCGAACCGCGCGACGTCGATGCTTCGGGCCGGCACGGGGCCGGGCGTTGCGGGGTGGCCGCCGCGAGGCCCCCTCCGAACGGGTCTCGTCAGCGTCGGTTCGGGTCGCGAGGAACGGCGCCCCCCACGACCGGGCCCTGCCTGGAGATGTCCGGTTTCGTATGGCACTCTGGCCGGTGCGAGGGGTCGGACCATGCGGATTTCCGGGACGGCCGGCGCCCGAAGTATCGCCTTGGCGGGGAGATGAGATGACTGCCTTCACGGAATACGAAGCGCACGACGCGATCGGACTGGCCGCGCTGGTGGCACGGGGCGAAACCACTCCGGAGGAAGTGCTGGAGGCCGCGGTCGAGCGGGTCGATGCGCGCAACGGGGCCGTCAACGCGGTCACCAACCGGCTCTACGACCATGGCCGCCAGGCCATTGCGGACGGCCTCCCCGACGGGCCCCTCCGGGGCGTGCCGTATCTCCTCAAGGACCTCGGCGCCTCCCTCGCGGGCTGCCCGACCACGAGGGGGTGCCGGTTCTTCGAGGACGTCGTGCCGGCGGAGGACAGCGAGCACGTCAAGCGGCTGAAGCGGGCCGGCATGGTCATCTTCGGGCGGACCAACACCTGCGAGCTCGGCTTGAGCCTCACCTGCGAGCCGCAGTTGCACGGCGCCACGAAGAACCCCTGGGACCCCGCACGCATCTCCGGCGGCTCGAGCGGCGGCGCGGCCGCCGCGGTCGGCGCGCGCATGCTGCCCGCCGCCCACGCCTCGGACGGCTTCGGCTCGATCCGGGCCCCGGCCGCCTGCTGCGGGCTCGTCGGCCTCAAGCCGACCCGCGGCCGCAACACCATGGCGCCCTATCTCGGCGAGGGGAGCGGCGGGCTTTCCAGCGAGCACGCGGTCACCTTGAGCGTGCGCGACAGCGCCGCGATCCTGGACGCGACGCGCGGCCCGGGGGCCGGCGACCCCTACAGCGCAGCGCCGCCGGCTCGCCCGTTCCTGGACGAGGTCGGTACCGATCCGGGCACCCTCCGTGTCGCCTTTACCACCCGGACCCCGAACGGCGCTCCGGTCGAAGCGGAGGCCCGGCGGGTGCTCGAGGAGACCGCAACGCTTGCCGCGGACCTCGGACACCACGTCGAAGAGGCCGATCCCGCCATCGACGGCGAAGCGGTGGTGCCGACCTTCCTCACCCTGATGGGGGTCAACACGGTGGTCAACCTGTCGAGCCACCCGAGCGCCGGCCGGCCGGCCCGTGAAGACGAGGTCGAACGGATCACGTGGCTGACGGCGAAGCTGGGCGAGGCCGCGAGCAGCGCCGACTACGTCCGGGCGACCCAGACCATGCATCGGCTCGGCCGGCAGATGGCCGCCTTCCATGGCGACCACGACCTTCTGCTGACCCCCGGGCTCGCGACGGGCACGGCGGTCAAGCTCGGCTGGCTCGACATGATGATGGAGGATGTGGACGAGTACTGGCGCCGCGTCTTCCACTTCTCCCCGTTCACGGTCTGGTTCAACCTCACCGGCCAGCCGGCCGTCATGCTGCCGATCGGCGAGAGCGCGGGCGGCCTCCCCGTCGCGGTGCAGGCCGTCGCCCCCTACGGCGACGAGGCGACCCTGTTCCGGTTCGCGGCCCAGCTCGAGTCCGCGCGCCCCTGGTTCGACCGCAAGCCCGCGATGGTGCGCGAGACGGTCTGAACGCGGGTCCGCGCCGCGCCGTCCTCGCACCTCGCCCTCCGCCGCGCGGGAGGGCGGTGCGGGGGCGGGGTCCGGGCTGGTTGAAACGCAAATCGGTATTCCACTAACCTGACCCGGAGCCGCTCGGAGACCGCGCACCGGCGCGGGGGCAGGGGAGGGCGCAGTGTTCTGGTTCGTCGTCGCGGTCGTTCTCGTCATCGCCCTGGTGGTCGGGATCTGGTTCCTCCACCGGTTCTATGCCAAGGCCAACCGCGAGATTGCCCTGGTGCGCACCGGCCTCGGCGGGCAGAAGGTGGTGCTCGACGGGGGCTGCCTCGCGCTCCCGTTCCTGCACAAGGTGGCCGAGGTCAACATGCGGACCTCGAAGCTCGAGATCGAGCGGGTCGGCCCCGCCTCCGTGATCACCGCGGACCGCCTGCGGGTCGACGTCGGGGCGGAGTTCTACGTCCGTGTCCGGGCCACCGAGGAGGGGGTCGCGACCGCCGCCCAGGCCCTCGCCGGCAAGACCTTCCGTGCTTCGGAGCTCGCCGAGACCCTCGAGGGCAAGCTCGTGGATGCGGTGCTCTCGGTCGCGGCCGGCTACACCATGGAGAGCCTCCAGGACGAGCGCGGCCGGTACACCGCGGCGGTGAGCGAGGTCCTGGGCGAAGACCTCGCCCAGAACGGACTCCTCCTCGAGTCGGTGTCCCTCACCCGCCTCGATCAGACCCCCTTCCACGCCCTTGACGAGAACAACGCGTTCAACGCCCTCGGCATGCGCCGCCTCGCCGAGATCATCGCCGTCAACCGGAAGGAGCGCGCGGAGATCGAGTCGGACGCGGAGGTCTCGGTGCGCCAGAGCCAGCTCAACACCACGAAGCAAAAGCTCCTCCTCTCCCAGGAAGAGGAGGAGGCGACGATCGCCCAGCAGCGCGAGATCGAGACCGCGCGCGCGGCGAGCCAGGCCGACGTCGCCGAGGAGCAGTCGGCGTCGGAGCGCCGCCGCGAGGCGGCCCGCATCGCCCGCGAGCGCGAGGTGCGGATGTCCGAGATCGCCCGCGATCGGGAGCTCCGCCGCCAGCAGATCGACGCCGAGCTCTCGACCGAAACGGCGCGCGCCGACAATGCGGTCAAGCTCGCCGCGAAGCACATCGAGCAGGCGGCGGCCGAGGTCGACGTCCACGACGCCCGCGCCCGGGAGGCCGAGGCGGAGGAGCGGGTGGCGACGGCGCGCGAAACCGCCGCCGCCGGGCGCGAGAAGGCGCTCGCCCTCATCCGGGCCGCCGAGCAGGCGGAGGTGGACGACACCCGGGTGCGGAGCGAGGCCGGCACGATGGTCTCGATGGCCGAGGCCCAGGCCCGCGCGACCCTCGAGCGGGCGGGGGCGGAGAAGGACGAGCTCCTCGCTCGCGCGGAGGGGACCGCGGCCCTCATCCGGGCCGAGAACGCGCACAGCCCCGAGCTCATCGGTCTGAAGCTCGACCAGGCGCGCATCGACGCGCTCCCCGGGATCGTCGAGAAGATGATGAAGCCGGCGGAGAAGATCGAGACGATCCGGATCAACCAGATCAGCGGCATGGGGGGCGGCCCGGTCGGAGGCGGCGATGGCGCGGGTGCGGGCGGTGCGGCGGCCGGAGACGGCAATGCCGTCAACCAGGTGGTCGACGCGGTCATGCGGCTCGCCCTCCAGCTTCCCGCCGTCCGCAAGCTCGGCGAGGAGGTCGGCATCAACGTCGGCGGCGGGGTGCGGGGCTTGAGCGCCCCCCTCGACGGCGACGACCGGGACGCAAACGGAGAACCGGAGGGCGCAACCGAACCCGGAAGGGAAGAATGACGGCAAGACCGGGCTTGCGTACCGCCCGCGCGCCCGTCCCGATCCCGAGCCCCGACGCGAGTCGTCCCTGAATCAGCGCAAGAACCCACGAAGGAGCAACCATCATGACCGTAACCCGCAGGCGTTTTCTTGCCGGCGCGTCCGCCTCCGCGGCGGCGCTCGCCGCTCCCGCGATCATCGGCCGGGCGCAAGCCGCCGACACCATCAAGTTCGTGAGCATCCTCGACCAGTCGGGCGGGCTCGACATCTACGGCAAGCCGATGGTGGACACCACCCGCATGGCCGTCGACGAGATGAACGCGGCGGGCGGGCTTCTCGGCAAGCAGATCGAGCTCAAGGTCTACGACCCGCAGTCGACCATCCAGTTCTACACCCAGTACGCGACGCAGGCGGCGGCCGGGGACAAGGCCGACGTGGTCCACGCCGGGATCACCTCCGCTTCGCGCGAAGCGATCCGCCCGACCTTCGCCCGCTTCCGGACCCTTTACTTCTACAACGTGCTGTACGAGGGCGGGGTCTGCGATCTCAACAATTTCTGCACCGGGTCGACCCCGGCCCAGACGGTCGAGAAGCTCGTCCCCTACACGATGAACAAGTGGGGCAAGAAGGTGTACATCGTGGCCGCGGACTACAACTACGGCCAGATTACCGCCCAGTGGGTCCAGAAGTACGTCGCGGACAACGGCGGGGAGGCGGTGGAGACCGAGTTCTTCCCGCTCGACGTCACCAACTTCGGCCCGACGATCAAGAAGATCCAGGCCGCGAAGCCGGACATGGTGATGTCCGCGCTGGTGGGGGGCGCGCACGTCTCGTTCTACCGCCAGTACGCCGCCGCGGGCATGAACAAGAGCGTGCCCATCGCGTCCACCACGTTCGGGGTCGGCAACGAGCACAAGCTCATCTCCGCGGAGGAAGGCGACGGGATGATCTGCGCCTACTCGTACTTCGAGGAGATCGACTCGCCGGCCAACCGGGACTTCGTGGCCCGCTTCAAGGCGCACCGGGGGGAGGATGCTCCGGCCCTCAACGAGCTTGCGGCGCGGGCCTACGAGGGCGCCTACCTCTGGGCGGAGGGAGTCAGGCAAGCCGGGACCGTGGAGCGGATGCCGGTCATCGAGGCGCTGCGCACGGGCATCTCCTACGACGGCCCCTCGGGGAGAGTCACGATCGAGCCCAAGACCAATCACTGCCTCCAGAACGTGTACCTCGCGGAGCTCAAGGACCAGGCGTTCAACATCCTGGAGGTCTACGAGGACCAGCCGCCCACGGACACCCTGCTCGTCTGTGACCTCGTGGCCGACCCGAACCAGTCCGTCTTCAAGTTCGAGAACGGGCTCGAGGCGGCCGGGATCAAGATGTAGGCGGGGAGCCGGCCGGCAGCATCAGGCAGCCGTGGCACGCGGGGCGGGCAGGGCGGAGCGCGGACGCGTTCGATGGATCTCGTCGCCGCCGTAGGCCTGCAGATTCTCTACGGGATCGCCAACCTGGCGCTCATCAGCCTCGGGTTGGCGATCATCTTCGGGATGATGCGGGTCATCAACCTCGCCCACGGCGAGTTCCTGATGCTGGGCGGCTACACGGTGGTGGTGGCGGCGAACGCCGGGGTCAACATCTGGATCGCGATGCTCGTGCTCGCGCCCCTCGTGGTGGGGATCATCGGGGTGGTCGTCGAGCGGCTCCTCATCCGCTGGCTCTACGGCCGGATGATCGACACCCTGCTCGCGACCTGGGGGTTGAGCCTCCTCTTCATCGGGCTCGTGACCTCGATCTTCGGCGCCTCCACCGCCACCACCATCTCGCCGCCCCTCGGGGTCATCCCCATCGGCGAGTACACCTCCTCCGCCTACGAGCTGCTCCTCATCGGGATCACCGCCGCGCTCGGCATCGCGGTCTTCCTCGCCCTCAAGATGACGAACCTGGGCCTCGTCGCCCGGGGCACCATGCAGAACGCGGAGATGGCCTCCGCGCTCGGCGTCTCCACTTCGCGCATCTACATGATCACGTTCGGGGTCGGGGCCGCGATCACCGGTCTCGCGGGGGGGCTCCTCGCGCCCGTCACCGGCGTGCTCCCGACCATCGGGTCCGTCTACATCGCCAAGGCGTTCATCACCGTCATCTCCGGGGGGGCCGCGATCCTCGCCGGCACCGCGTCGGCGTCGGTGCTGCTCGGCGGGGTCAACGGCATCGCCGCATTCCTCACCGGCCCGACCATCGGCGAGGTCGCCCTGCTCGTCACCGCCATCGTGCTCCTGCGCCTGATGCCGCGCGGGATCACCGGCGGCATCTTCCGAAAGAGCCTGTGACCCTCGCCCGGGACGTGCGGGGCATGCTGGCCGTCGCCGCGATCGGCGTGCTGTTCATGCTGATCGCGCCGTCGGTCCTCGAGCTCTTCACGATCATCAACCTGACGACGGCGATCGCCCTCGCGGTGCTCGCCCTCAGCCTCGCGCTCATCTGGGGCTACGGGGGGATCCTCTGCTTCGGGCAGAACGCCTTCTTCGGCATCGGGGCCTACGCGTACACGATCGCGGCCATCAACTTCGGGGGGTCGAGCTGGGCGATCCTGGTCGCGATCCTCGTCGCCGTCGCCTTCGCCGTCATCATCGGCTACGTGATGTTCTACGGGCGGGTGAGCGACGTCTACCTCGCGGTCATCACTCTTACCGTCTCGCTCATCCTCTACAGCCTCATCCGCCGGACCTCCGGTCCCGACTACAAGATCGGGAAGTCGCTCCTCGGGGGGTTCAACGGGATCACCTCGCCACCGCTCAACCTCCCGTGGGACACCTCGTTCATCCTGTTCCCCGAGCACGTGTTCTATGTCGCGATGGGGGCGCTCGTCCTCGCCTACCTCTTCACGAGCTGGCTGACGCGCACCCACTTCGGCCGGGTGTGCGTCTCCATCCGCGAGAACGAGCTTCGGGCGGAGCTCCTCGGCTACGACGTGCGGCTCTACAAGCTCGCGATCTTCGCCGTCGGGGCGGGGATTGCGGGGCTCGCGGGGGTCCTCTTCTGCAACGGGGTCGGCCGGGTCACCCCGGACGTCTTCAACCTCTACAACGCCGCCCTCACCATCATCTGGGTGATCGTGGGCGGGCGGGGCACCCTCATCGGGCCGATCCTCGGGGCGTTCGGGCTCTTCTATCTCACCTCCGCCCTCGGGACCCAGTCGACCTTCAACAACAACCTGGTGCTCGGGATCATCCTCGTCGTGTTCGTGCTCCTGGTGCCGAAGGGGGTGATCCCGACCCTTGCCGACTGGATGACGGTGCGCCGGAACCGGCGGGCGCTCCGGGCCCGCGAGCGGCGGATGCGGATGCGCCGGGCGCGGGGCGGGGGCGGGCAGAACGCGAGTGCGAGCGGGGTGAGGACCGGCGGCGAAGAGACCGGCGGCGCCGGCGCGGGTGCGAGGGCCGCGGAGTGAGGCAGGGCGAGGTGGTGCTCGAGACCCGGGGGCTTTCGATGCACTTCGGGGGAGTCCGGGCCGTGGACCGCGTGGACTTCGCGCTCTACGAGAACGAGCTTCGCTGCCTCATCGGTCCCAACGGGGCGGGCAAGTCCACCTTCTTCAAGTGCCTCACCGGGCAGCTCCGCGCGACCGCGGGGAGCGTCGTCATCCGCGACATCCACGTGACCGACCGCGAGCCGTTCGAGGTGGCGGCGCTCGGCGTCGGGATCAAGACCCAGGTGCCGAACGTCTTCGAGGGGCTCGCCGTCGAGGAGAACATCTGGCTCTCCGCGCGCCGCTGGCACGCTCCGGCGCGGGCGCGGAGCCTCACCGCGGAGACCCTGGAGCGGCTCCGGCTCGGCGAGATCCGCGCGAGCCCGGTCGGAAGGCTCGCGCACGGCCAGAGGCAGTGGGTGGAGCTCGGGATGGTGGTCGCGGCCGAGCCCTGGCTGGTGCTCCTCGACGAGCCGGCGGCGGGGATGACCCACGAGGAGACGGTTCGCACGGCCGAGCTCATCCGCGAGATCAATCGCACCGCCACCCTCATCGTGGTCGAGCACGACATGCAGTTCATCCGGATGATCTCGGACCTGGTCACCGTGTTCCACGAGGGGCGGATCCTGATGGAGGACACGATGGAGGCGATCTCCGCCGACAGCCGCGCCCGCGAGGTCTATCTCGGGCACCGGGCATGAGGCCGGAGTCGGGAACATGAGCGCGCTGCTCGAAGTCAAGGCGCTGAGCGCCGGGTACGGCCGGGTACCGGTGCTGCACGGGGTCGACTTCACGGTGGAGGAAGGCGAGATCGTCGGGGTGCTCGGCCACAACGGGATGGGCAAGACCACCCTCCTCAAGACCATCATGGGCATCGTGCCCGCGACCGGCGGGGTCGTCGGATACGCGGGCCTGGACCTCACCCGGGAGCGGGCGAGCGAGCGGGCGCGGCTCGGGCTCGGGTACGTGCCGCAGGGGCGCGGCATCTTCCCGAACTTGAGCGTGCAGGACAACATCCGCATGGGGATCGCGGCCCACGGCGGCGAGGAGGAGGAGGCGGTCCGGCGGATCCTCGCCGGGTTCCCGCGCCTCGAGCCGCTGCTGGACCGCGAGGGCGGGGCGCTCTCGGGCGGCGAGCAGCAGCTTCTCGCGATCGCCCGCTGCCTCATCTCCGAGCCCGAGCTCGTCCTCCTCGACGAGCCGACGGAGGGCATCCAGCCCTCCATCGTCGACGCGATCATCGAGCTGCTGCGCAACCTCAACCGCGAGCAGGGCGTCACCATCGTCATGGTGGAGCAGAACCTCGACTTCATCACCGAGCTCTCCGACCGGGTGCTGCTGCTCCAGAAGGGGGTCATCAGCGGCGAGGTCAAGGGGGCGGACGTCGCGGACCCCGCCCTCATCGAGGAGTTCACGGGGTTCGGCGGCGGGGGCGGTGGAGCCGCTTCCCGCATCGCCGCGCCCGTCCCCGCCGCTGCCGCAAGTACCGCCGGCGCACCCGTTCCGGCGCGGATCGCGGAACGCGCGGCGGCTGCCGCCCCGCCTCCGCCCGCCTCCGCC
>JAJECB010000375.1 GCA_022822245.1 Gammaproteobacteria bacterium | reverse complement strand
ATGTGCTTCCTCCGCCACCTCGACGAGGCGGCCGCCTTCGGCACCCTCGACGCAAGTCTCTCCCACCGCGACCGGATCGCGGGGGTGGGGCTCGATTCCTCGGAGCGTGGCCACCCGCCGAGCAAGTTCCGCGAGGTGTTCCGCCGCGCCCGCGCGGCCGGGCTGCCGGCGGTCGCCCACGCCGGCGAGGAGGGTCCCCCCGAGTACATCCGCGAGGCGATCGACCTGCTCGATGTGGTGCGGATCGACCACGGAAACGCGTGCCTCGAGGACGACGACCTCGTCGCCGACCTCGTGCGCCGCGCGATGCCGCTCACCGTGTGCCCGCTCAGCAACGTGAGGCTCCGGGTGGTGGACGACATCGGCGCCCACCCGCTCAAGCGGATGCTCGACCGCGGCCTCTTCGTCACCGTGAACTCCGACGACCCCGCCTACTTCGGCGGGTACGTCAACGACAACTACGTCGCGGTCGCCGAGGCGCTCGGGCTCGGCCGCGACGACCTCGTCCGGCTCGCCCGCAACTCGTTCGAGGCCTCCTGGCTCGACGGCCCCGCCAAGGCGGCCCGCCTCGCCGAGCTCGACGCCGCCGCCGCGGCCGCCGCCGTGTGACCAAATTCCAGCGATGGGAATCAATGAGCGTGGTACAGTGCAGCGCTCAAGAAGTCCATCAAGGGAGGCTGGGAGGATCCATCATGGCGCACGGATCAGCCGCACCCGCGACCAAGGCTGCTGAGCTGTTCAGGCGCTTGAGCACTTTTGCCAACAGAGCGGAGATAAGTGATTTCGAACTCAGGCAGATGGAGCATGAAGCGAACCGGTTGCTGCAAGCCGACGCCGAGCAGGCCTACCAGATACTCGGAGGCTTGGCGGCATTGCATGGAGACGCGGAAGGGGTTCACCGCGAACACGAGAAAGCATTGAAGCTCTCTGGTGAAGAGGCGACATCTCTACGAAATTTTGCAGTTTCGCTGGCCGTCGTCAGCGAATTCGAAGCTGCACGGGAAGCAATAAGGAAAGCGTTCAGGAAAGATCCAACTAATCAGGAAACGCTGGCGAAAGCCATCTTGTTCTCAATGATGAGCGGTCATTTTCTGGAGGCTCGGGAACTGATAGAAGGTCACGGAACGAAGCACCATATCCGGGAGGAAGTGAGTGCGGTCTGTAGCGCCCTCGAGCGCGGCTCTTTCACTGAGGGAGGAGTCAGGAAAGTACTCGCTGCAAGCCACGAAGTAATGCAGCAGACAAAAGTGAGCATGGGGACCGTGGACATATTGGCGGACGAGGAAGAGGAGGGTTCGTTCCTGTTCGAGATTTTCTTGACTGCGTCAAGAGAGAAGGCGCAGGAATGCAATGTGAAGCTCGACGAGAGAATCGTCGCACGTGAGGAGCTGACGGAGGACCCGGGACTCAATTTTATCCCGGTTTTCCTCGGAGCAGGCGGCGATGTCGATAGGCCCGAGTGATTTCCTTGAGGCAGCACGCGAACTGGGAAAGGGCTCTGAGGAAGTAGACTTCCGAAACGCAGCAAGCCGATCGTATTATGCTGCCTACCACCGTTGCAAACCAATCGCAAAGAGGGGCGATTTCAGAGTCAGCGGACGCGGCGATCACGTCGACGTAATTGACGCGCTGGAAAGGTCGTTCAAGACGGATGGAAAGATTCTTGCGAGAAATCTACAGACATGCCGGAAACTCAGACGGAAAGCGGACTACCGCATCGAAGAAGAATTCAGGGATCGGGAAGCAGCGCTTTGTATCGATAAGGCGACGAAAATATTTGAAATTGCAGCAAGAATGGATCAAACGAAGTAGATGGGACTGCGCTCTCGGGAAGCGTGAGCGCCGGCTTGACCCCGCCCTTCCAGAGACGAGGCGATGACGTTGGATGGCCAATTTCGCGGGGAGGTTCAGGCAATGCGGGAAGCGGAACGAGATTCCGGAGCCAATTGGAAACGAGATAGCGACGAGAGGGTTGGGGTTGGTGGGCCGGGACGATCTCGGCAGTCATGGAGCGCCGAGGAGAAGGTGCGGTTGGTGCACAAGAGCTCCTGATTGCGTACGAAGCTCATGTCGGAAATACGGGTCTCTGGGATCGCGAGCATCCCGCCCGCGAGGACGGCGGAGTACCTGTGCTTGCGCGGGCTGGAAGCCCGCGATCCCAGGAGACCGGCAATCTCGGGGAGCGCGTGCAACCCGGATGAAGATCATGCGTAATCAGGCAAGAGCTTGCGGCCTGGGAGGCGTGTTGGGTCGAGCACGGTCCAGCGTGCCCGAAGGAGGCGGTTGCCGGCTTGGGCGTGCCCGGTTGGGGTATGCTACCGAATCCGACCGATGGCCAAGCTGCAATCGGTCGACCGTCATGACGGAGCCGCCCCGACCGACTCGGCGCCGGGTGCGCGTGGCGTTGGGGGAGCATCTTGACTGAGACCCGCATTCACGACGGCGAACTCGTGTCGCCGGTCGAGTCGCTGGAAAGCTATTTCCGGCAAGGCGGCACGACAGTGCTCCGGGCTGCGTTCGAGCACTCCTGCTTCCTCCACCCGGACAGGGTTCGGCAGAACACGCCCCTTTACCCGGACCGGGCTCGCCTCAGCCGCGAGCACTATCCGAAATGCGACCGGGGCGACCGAGCCACCTGGCGGGGACGGGAGGTCCGGCTGGGCGACAACTCCGCAGCCCAAAGGGCTTGGGCGAGCTATTCCGGACGGCCCCTCGAACGCGGCTCCGGCTATAGCGTTCGCCATGTGTGGGGGCATCCCTGGGACCCGGACGCGTTCACGGCCGGATGGAATCTCTGCTACATGCCCTTCTGGGCGGGCATGCTGACGGAACGACAGCATCCCCACCCCGAGCTGGAAGCGGCGGTTCGGCAGGCCGCGTGGGACCTCTATTTCCGCCACGACCCCGTGTGCGCCCCGCCGGACTTCGTCACAAACCCCGGTATCGATTTGGGCGAGATTCTCTGTGGACAACCCCTTCTCATTCTCGCCGCGGGAACGGCACGCGCGGACCCACGGGCGCAGCCCTCGGGGGTCTCCGGCGATGACATCGACACATGCATTCGCGAGGTCAGAAGAGCTGCGAGGCAAAGCTGGTCGAACCTCCTCAAGGCGGCTCTGTCGCTCCAGGAAAAGCCGCACAAGCCATTCGGAACCCCCAACGTTCGGGCGACCGCCAGGAGCACGCTTCGGCGCATCCAGCGGGAGACCGGACTGGATCTGGCTGCAATTGAGCGACGGTTGACCGCATTGCGGCTGTAGAGAGCCCCACATCGACGCGAGCAGCGCTACGCGGCGATCGAGCTTGCCGTGCACCGACCCTTTCTTCGCTGACTGACGATGGACGCGGTACCCATGCTCGACGAGCTGGTCGTCGCGGAGCTTGGTGGGACTACGACGACCGGATCGCCCCGGCCGGGCTCGGACACCTGCTGCGCACGCTCCGGGAGCCGATGGGCGCCCTGCTCCGAACCTAGCCCGGAAAATTCACCGATGTCCTGCTGCGGACGCCAATCTGCTTGCGTTAGCGGGCCGTACTCCCTCAAGCCGCTTCGACGTAGTGTCAGCTACGCCTTCAGCGTCTTTCGGTCCGTGCGGCCCACTACCACAAGCATCTTGGCGCCCTCGCGACGAACATCGGTGAATTTTCCGGGCTAGTCCCGCGACGACGACATCTGGCGCCGACGCGCGGCGATCCTCGGTCAGCTCACCTCCCTGGAGGCGACAGTCTTGGCCTGGCAACCGCATTCCGTTCCTACCACACGTGGACTACACTGCAAGCGATCTGATGCGATGGGACGGCCTCGATGCACACCACCAACGTCCGAGAGCTGAAAAAAAATCCGTCGCGTGCGTTGCGGCTGGCGAAGGATGGACCGGTTCTGATCCTGAAGGGCAACGAGCCGGACGCCTTGCTGATACATCTGGACAAATCGTTGACCGAGACCGAGCTGGGCGTGCGTCCGGCACTGGCAGCCAGTCTGTACGGCAGTGGTGGCGTGTCGCTGGGCAAGGCCACGAAAATCAGCGGCCTTTCCTTGAGCGAGTTCGTGGACCATCTGGGCAACCTGGGCATCGAGATCGTCCGGCGGGACGAGACCACGAACAACGAAGCCAGTGACGTTTCCGCATGGCTCGCGTCATAAGCGACGCCGGGCCTTTGATCGCCCTTGCCAAGGTCGACTCGCTGTTCGTTCCACGAGACCTGTTCTCCTGCATCCGGATCCCGGAGGCGGTGTGGCTCGAATGCGTGCAGAAAACAGGCGCAGACAGCCGGCGGATCGAACAAGCCGCGAGTGAGGGATGGCTGAATGTGGTGTCAGTCGCCACAAAGCGGAGTCATCCACCGAGCCTTGGAACCGGAGAAGTCGAGGCGATACAACTGGCGCTGGAAACAGAGAAGGCACTGCTGATCGTGGACGATCGGCTGGCAAGGCGCGAGGCAACGCGACACGGACTGGATTACATCGGAACCGTTCGCATGCTGCACTTGGCCGAGCAGAGGTCGGTCGTCGACAACGCCGAGGCCACGATTCAACGCATGGCTCAATGCGGCTATCGGATCTCGCCGCAGTTGTTGCGGCAACTGCGGGCGCAGACCCCCGGCGAGGCGTCCCATTCGGACAAACTGGCAGCTCGGCAGCGAAGACCAGCGCTTCCTCGCAGAGAGCCGGATCTCTGAAGAGCGACCACAAGGTGGCCATCAGCTATAAGTCGATCATGAGTTGCGCGATTCCCGATGCCGCTCAGGTCCTTGACGGCTCCGACTGCTTCCTGTGTGCGGGCGGCGTCGGGAAGGAAGGGTCAGTCGTCGGGCTCGACGCCGATGCGATCGCGCTGGGCGAGCCACCAGCCCCAGGACGGCGGCCAGAAGTCCCAGCCGCCCGCGTCGGGCTCGAGCTCGCGGGCCGCGTGCAGCGTCCAGTGCGGGTCGAAGAGGGCCTCGCGCGCGAGCAGCACGAGGTCCGCCTGGCCTCGCTCGAGGATCCGCTCCGCCTGGCGCGGGGTGAGGATGAGGCCGACCGCCATGGTCGGGATGCCGGTCTCGCGGCGAAGCGCCTCCGCGTAGGGAACCTGGTAGCCGGCGCGGGCCGGCCGGCGGGCCGCTTCGAGGTTCGCGAGCGAGGTGGCCCCGCGGATCCCACGCGACGAGCAGTCGATGGCGTCCACCCCGCGCTCGCGAAGCTCGCGGGCGAGGGCGACGGTGTCCTCCATCTCCCAGCCGCCGTCCACCGCGTCGACGCACGAGAGGCGGAACGAGAGGGGCCGGTCCTCCGGCCACTCCCCGCGCACCGCCTCCGCGATCTCGAGGGCGAACCGCATCCGCCCGCGCCGGTCGCCTCCGTAGCCATCCCGCCGCCGGTTGCCGATCGGGGAGTAGAACGAGTGGATGAGGTATCCGTGCGCGGCGTGCACCTCGAGGAACCGGAACCCCGCCCCCGCGACCCGCCGCGCCCCGGCCCCGAACGCGTCCACGAGGGCCGCGATCTCCGCCACCGTGAGCTCGTGGGGCAGGTGGTAGTCGGGGGCGGAGGGCTCCGCGATCGGCCCGACCGGCGTCCACGGGGGCTCGCCGCGGGCCGCGTCCGCCTCGCCGAGGGGGCCGTGCCCGTCGAAGGGACGCTGGCGGGAAGCCTTGCCGCCGCAGTGCCCAAGCTGGGCCGCGGGGACCGCGCCGCAGGACTCCACGAACTCTCGGATCCGCACGAGCGGGGGCACATGCGCGTCGCTCCAGATCCCGAGGTCCCAGTGGGTGTTCCGGCCGCGCGGCTCGACGCAGAGCACCTCGGTGAACACGCACCCCGCGCGGGCCACCGCGTACTTCGCGAGGTGCTGGAAGTGCCAGTCGTTCGCCATCCCCTCGCGCCCGAGGTACATCTGCATCGGCGAGATCACGACCCGGTTGGGAAAGCGGACCCCGCGAAGCTCGAAGGGCGAGAACAGCATCGAGGTCGGTCGCGAATCGGTCACGGTCGGGCCTGCCTGCGGATGGGGACGGGTACCGGCGGTTTCGTCAGCCGTCGGGAGCGGCGGAACGGGTCACGCGGCGCGGCCGCGCGGGAGGCACGAGAGCGCCCGGGCCGAGGGCACACCCCTCCGGGGGCGTCCGGCTCACGGGGCGCACGCCTCGATGGCGGCTAGGAACCGCTCCTTCGCGTCGGGGCCGCGGGCGAAGGGGCTGATGATGGGAAGGTCGAGGCCCGCAGCACGGTACGCGTCGAGCCGGTCGCGGCACTCGGCCGCGGTGCCCGCGATGCCGGTCGCGGCGATCATCTCGTCGGTCACCGCCCGCGCGGCCCCCGCCGCATCGCCCGCCGCCCACGCGCGCGCCACCGCGGCCGCCTCGTCGGGGAAGCCGCTCTCGGCGAGCAGGCGGTTGTAGCGGGGAAAGAAGCCCGCGTAGAAGGCGAGGCCGGGGCGGGCGGCGGCGAGGGCGGCTTGCCGGTCCGAAGAGACGCTCGCGGGGAGCAGGGAGGTGATCTCGATGGCGGCGGCGTCGCGCCCCGCCCGCGCGGCCCCCGCCGCGATGCGGGCCCGGGCTGCCGCCGGGGTTTCGAGGGTGCTCCGCGTGAGGATGACCCCGTCCGCGACCTCGCCCGTGAGCTCGAGCATCTTCGGGAAGAGCGCGGAGAGGTAGACGGGCGGGTCCGCGCGGTGGGGGCGGAACCAGAGGTTGAAGCGCTCGATCCGGACCGTTTCACCCGCGTGGCTGACCTCGCCCTCGCGGATGAGGGTGCGGACGACCGCCACCGTGTCGCGCACCCGCTCGAGGGGCCGAGCGTACTCGACCCCGTGCTCGGGCCCGACCTGGACCCGGTGGCTCGACCCGAGCCCGAGGACGAAACGCCCGCCCGAGAGCTCGTCCACGGTGGCGGCGGCCATCGCGATGGTGGGCGCGGTGCGGACGAAGACACTGCTGATGGCGGTGCCGAGGCGGATGCGGCGGGTCCGGAGCGCGCAGGCGGCGAGGATCGCGAACTGGTCCCCGCCGTGCCCCTCCGCGACCCACGCCGACTCGTAGCCGAGCGCCTCCGCGCGCTCCGCGCAATCGGCGATCTCGGTGGCGGTGAGCCCGCCGGAAAACGCGACTCCAATTCTCGACACGGTTGCACGTCCTTTCTCGGCCCCTGGCCCGGGTCATCCCGTCCCCGCCCACGCGGGCGGATCGCCGGTGCGAGTATATTCCCCGTCTTCCGGGGGTCGGAGCGGGAAGAGCGGGGCCGGAGCGAGGTTCCGTCGAGGAGTGAAGATGAGGGTCGAAGCGCGGGACCGATCGGACGAAGATCGGGACGGAACGGGGTCTCGACCGAGAACGGCGACGCCGGGGTCGAAGTGGAATCACGGGTCATGAAGCCGATCGGGTTCGGATTCCTGGACCGGCCCGGGGTCGCCGAGCAGGTGCGCCTCGCGCAGAAGGCGGAGGCGCTCGGCTACGACTCGCTCTGGGTGACGGAGACCCGCCTCGCCCGCGACGCGTTCTCGGTCCTCGGCGCGATGGCCGCATCCACCCGGCGCATCCGCCTCGGCACCGGGATCGTCAACTCCTGGACGCGGGGGCCCGGCCTCATGGCGATGTCCTTCGCCACCCTCTCGAACCTCGCGCCGGGACGCATCAACGCGGGACTCGGGGCGTACTGGGACCCCCTCGCCTGGAAGCAGGGCATCGACCGGGGGAAGCCGGTGACCCAGATGCGCGAATACGTCGAGGTGCTGCGCCGCCTGCTCGCCCTCGAGGAAGGGGTCACGTTCGAGGGCGAGTTCGTGAAGGTGCGCGACCTCACCCTCGACCTCGGGCACGGGGACCCCCGCGTGCCCCCCGAGGTCGGGGTATTCATCGGCCCCACCGGCCCCCGCATGATGGAGCTCACCGGCGAGATCGCGGACGGGGCGCTCATCAACGGCATCCTCCCGCCCGCCTACACCCGCCGCTCGCTCGAGCACATGGCGGCGGGGGCCCAGCGCGCCGGACGAAGCCTCGACGACATCGAGAAGCTCCAGCTCGTCAACATCTCCATGGACGAGGACCCGGAGAAGGCCCGGTTCGACGCCAAGCGCCTCGTCACCCAGTACCTCGGCCAGCAGCCGCACTTCGCGAAGGCCCTCGACTACCCGCCCGACCGGCTCGCCGAGCTGAAGGCGGTGATGGGGGGCTGGCCCCCGCGGCCGGGGGGCGTCGAGGACGCCATGGCCCTCGTCGACGACGCCCTGGTGAGCGACCTCATTGCGCACGGCACCCCCGAGGAGTGCGTGGCGAGCGCGGAGCGCTGGCTCCGGGAGGGCCTCGACCAGCTCGTCCTCATCCCGCTCAGCCGCAACTACGACGAGATCCTGGAGGTGTTCGCGCCGTGAATCGGGTGGACCCAGGGGCCCTCGCCGCCGCCGTCGAGGCGCGCCTGCCCTTCGCGGACCGCCTTTTCGAGGCGATCCGGGAGGCGACGGCCGACACGGTCGGGGTGACCCGCCCCGCGTGGAGCGACGAGGACGAGCGAGCGGCCTCGATCGCGGGAGCGGCGGCGCGGGACCTCGGCCTCGAGGTCGGGCGCGACCTCGCCGGCAACCTCCGCTGCACCCTGCCCGGCGCGGACCGGGACGCACCCGGGGTGCTGACCGGCTCGCACCTCGATTCGGTTCCCACCGGAGGCCACTACGACGGGCTCGCGGGCCTCGTCGCCGGCCTCGTTGCGCTCGCCTCGTTCCGGGACGTCGGGGCGGAGCCCGCGTGCGACGTCACCGCCATCGGCCTCCGCGGCGAGGAGAGCGTGTGGTACGGGATCGCCTACGTCGGGAGCCGCCTCGCGGTCGGCTCGCTCCCCGCCGGCGAGCTCGACCGGCTTCGCCGCGACGACACCGGGCGCACCCTCGCCGAGCACATGGCCGCGGTCGGGGTGGACGTGGACGCGCTTCGCGCCACATCTCGACCCCCGGTCTCGTCCGCGAACACCCGGGCTTTCCTCGAGCTCCACATCGAGCAGGGCCCGGTGCTCGTCGGCGAGGGCCTTCCGGTCGGCATACCGACCACGATCCGCGGGAACGTGCGGTTCCCCTATGCCCGCTGCACCGGCCGCTACGGGCACTCCGGGGCGACGCCGCGCGCATGGCGCCACGACGCCGCGCTCGCGGCGGTCGAGCTTGTCCGCACCCTCGACGAGCTCTGGATCGAACGCGAGGCGGACGGCGTGCCGGACACCGTGTTCACGGTCGGGAAGCTCTTCACCGATCCCGCCCACCACGCCATGACCAAGGTGCCCGGACGGTGCGACTTCAGCCTCAACTTCGGCGGCACCACGAAGGCGTTCCTCGACGAGTGCCGGGACCGGACCCGCGCTCTCGCCGAACGGATCGCGGCGGAGCGCCGGGTGGAATTCGAGCTCGGAGAGTGCGTGGGGTCCGATCCGACCCCCCTCGACCCGGGACTCCGCGACCGTCTCGGCAAGACCTGCGCCTCGCTCGGAATCCCGCTCCGCGAGTTCGCCACCGTGGGCCACGACGCCTCGATCTTCGCCCGGGCCGGGATCCCGTCGGCCATGGTGCTCGTCCGCAACGCCCACGGAAGCCACAACCCCGACGAAGCGATGGACCTCGCCGACTTCGGCGAAGGGACGAAGGTGCTTGCCGCCGCCATCGCCGGGCTCGCCGCCTGACCCGGCACCCGCGCCCGGGCCCGGGCCCGGGCGCGGCAGCGCCGAACCGGGGCACGGGCTGCAACCGGGTATCATTCCAGTTGGAAAGCGATGCCTGCACCGGAAGCGAATGCCCGCAGTGGAGTGAGCACCGTTGAACGATTCCCTGACCATCCCTCCCGAGACGCTTCGGGACTTCTGCCGCCGCTGGCAGATTGTCGAGCTTGCGCTCTTCGGATCGGTGTTGCGCGACGACTTCGGCCCGGACAGTGACGTCGATGTGCTGGTCAGCTTTGCGGAGGGTGCCCGACACAGCTTGTTCGAGCTGGACGACATGGAATCGGAGCTGAAGGAGATATTCGGACGCGAGGTGGATCTCGTCACCCGGCAAGGCATCGAAAGCAGTCCGAATTACCTGCGCCGGGACGCGATCCTCGGTTCGGCCGAGACCATCTATGGATCGTGACGCACCACACGTCCTGGACATCGCCGCGTCTGCCCGGCTGGTGCGGTCCTACGTCGAAGGCGTGACGCGGGAAGACTTCATGCGAAACGTCCAGTTGCAGGACTCCGTCATACGAAGGCTCGAGATTGCGGGCGAGGCGGCGGGACGGGTCTCGGTGCAATTCCGGGAACGGCATCCGGCGATACCGTGGGCCCGAATGATCGGAGTGCGCAACCGCGTCGCTCACGGATACGATGCGGTCGACCTGGACATCGTGTGGACGACGGCGCAAGAACGGATCCCGGAATTGCTCGCGCTGATCGAGCCGCTGATCCAGCCCGAGTCCGGGGAATCTTCGCAGGACGAATAGCGGCACGGCCGTCAATGCGCCGTCAGCCGCGCCCGCGATCTGCGAGAATCGCGCCTTCCACAACCGGAATCGAGGAGAGGAACATGCGAATTCGCTTCCGATACTGCGCGAGCCTCGTGGCGGCCATCGGCGCGTTGGCGATGGCCGGTGCGGCCCCCGCCGCCGACAAGCTCGTGGTCGCGGCGGACGTCGGCTTCGCTCCGCACGTCATGGCCAACCCCGCCGGCGGCTTCGAGGGCTACAACGTCGACATGATCGAGGAGATCGCCCGGCGGCTCGGCGTCGAGTACGAGATCGTGGATCAGGAGTGGTCCGGGATCTTCGCGGGGCTCAACGCGAAGAAGTACGACTTCATCATCGCCCCCACCACCGTGACCCCGGAACGGGCGGAGAAGATGCTGTTCATGGAGGGCTACCTCGACAGCGAGATCATGTTCCTGGTGCGCGAGGACGCCCCCGACATCACCAGCCTCGAGGAGCTCGGCGGAAAGATCATCTCCGTCAACAAGGGCAACGTCTACGACAAGTGGGCGACGGAGCGAATGGACCAGTACGGCTGGGAGATGCAGCGCTACGGCAAGAACGCGGACGCGATCCAGGCCGTGCTCTCGGGGCGGGCGTTCGCCAACATCGCGAGCGGGAGCGCGGCCGGATGGGCCGCGAAGCAGAACCCCCAGCTCAAGACCTCGATCTCGGTCAACACCGGCCGGGTGTTCTCCACCCCCTTCCGGCTGGACGACGCCGCGACCCGCGAGAAGATCGAGCGGGTCGTCGAGTGCATGAAGCTCGACGGGTTCTTCTCGATGCTGCACGAGAAGTGGTTCGCGGGACCGGCCGCGCCCGGCTCGACGATGGTCACCGTGGACCCCGGCATCGGAGCTCCGGGCGTGAACGGGTACGACGCGACGACCCACGAGCCCGAATGCGGCTGACGCGCCGTTCGGACACCGTCGTTCCGCCCGCCCCACGGCGGG
>JAJECB010000486.1 GCA_022822245.1 Gammaproteobacteria bacterium | reverse complement strand
AGCGGCATCTCCGCGCCCTCGCGACGAAAGTTGGTGAGATATCCGGGCCAAGCGGCTCATCGCGGTCCGCGCCTCGCCCTGTGCCGCGTGAGGAGCGGCTACGCCCTCCTGGGCGAGAGCGAGATGCGGCGGCCGTCCTCGCACGCCAGCGGGCCGCCGGCGACGTCGTCGGCGACGACCGCGAGCAGCTCGTAGCCACCGTCCGCTGCATCCCTCTCGGCGGCGACGATCGTGCCTGCGCTCCGGCCTTCGGACCGGACCGCGTCCCCGGGCATCGGCCGTTCCCCCGCCGGGAGCCGCCCCGGGTAGAGCCGGCGCTTGAGGCGCCCGAGGTAGCGGGTTCTCGCGATGACCTCCTGCCCGGGGAAACAGCCCTTCTCGAAGCTCAGAGCCCCGAGGCGGTCGAGGTCGAGCATCTGGGGGATGAACGACTCGCGGGTCTTGTCGGTAAGCCACGCGATCCCGGCCGCGATCTCAAGCCGCCGCCACTCGTCGTCGCTCGCCCCCGCGGGAGAAATCTCGGGTCCGAGGAGGAGGAAGCGGTCCGGGAAGCCGGGGGGACGGATCGCGAGCCGACCGTCGGACTCGATGGCGGACCCCGGCGCGGGGACGGCACCGACCCGGCCGGAGACGAACGCTTCGGAGCCGGACCCGGCCGCTCCCACCACCTGGTCCCTGGCCAGCTCCAGCTCGACCTTGGCCCTCAGCACGAACCCCCGAAGGCCCCGGGCGAGGCTCTCCGCCTCGCCGACCGGGGCAACGAGGGAGAACCGCGCCCCATCCGCGCGCCGAACGAGCCAGAACAGGTTCCGGACCTGCCCCCGGGGGGTGCACCACGCGCTCAAGGTCACCCCGCCGGGAGCGAGCGTCGCAAGATCGCTCGTCAGCTGGGCCTGGAGAAACCCCTCCGCGCCGGTGCCGCGAACCTCCACGCTCGCCATGCCGGGATTGTGGAGCACGGACGAATCAGCCATCGGCGGGGGCGGACGACGCGGAACGGACCCGGTCCACGAGGGCGGCGAGGGCGGCGTCCGGCGGAGCGGACCGCCGCGCGAGCCAGTCGAGGAGGTCACGATCCGACTGGTCGAGCAGCCGCTCGAGACCCCGAACATCGTCCTCGTCCAGGGTGTCGCCGGCCACGGTGAGGAACCGGTCGAGAATCAGGTCCATCTCGCGTGTTCCTCGCCGGCACCGCCACCGAAGTCGTCTCACGAGCGCCATGCCGTCTCCCTCAGCCCGGAAATCTCACCGACTTTCGTCGCGAGGGCGCGGAGATGCCGCTGTGACAAGACGCACGGACCGAGAGACGCTGAAGGCGTAGTCGAACTACGTCGAAGCGGCTTGAGGGAGTACGTCTTGTCACAGCGAGCAGATCCGCGTCCGCAGCAGGAAGTTGGTGAGATTTCCGGGCTAGAGCTGGCGAACCACCATCATCTTCTTGACCTCGGCGATCGCCTTCGCCGGGTTGAGCCCCTTGGGGCAGGCGCGCGTGCAGTTCATGATGGTGTGGCAGCGATAGAGCCGGAAGGGATCCTCGAGCTCGTCCAGGCGCTCGCCCGAGTACTCGTCCCGGCTGTCCGCGATCCACCGGTACGCCTGGAGCAGGGCGGCGGGCCCGAGATAGCGCTCGCCGTTCCACCAGTAGCTCGGGCAGCTCGTGGAGCAGCACGCGCACAGGATGCACTCGTAGAGCCCATCCAGCCGATCCCGATCCTCCGGGGACTGGAGCCGTTCCCGGTCCGGCGGGGAAGGGGTCACCGCGCGCATCCACGGCTTGATGGAAGCGTATTGCGCATAGAACTGCGTCATGTCCGGAACGAGGTCCTTGACCACCGGAAGGTGGGGCAGGGGAAAGATCTTCACGTCCCCCTTGAGGTTCCGGATCGGGGAGGTGCACGCGAGCGAGTTGACCCCGCCGATGTTCATGGAGCACGACCCGCACACCCCCTCCCGGCAGGAACGACGGAAGGTCAGGGTGGAGTCCATCTCGTTCTTGATCTTGATGAGGGCGTCGAGAACCATCGGCCCGCAGTCGTCGAGGTCCACCTCGAAGGTATCCGTCCTCGGGTTCCGCCCGTCGTCCGGAATCCACCGGTAGATGACGAACCGCCGGACCTCCCCGGACCCGGGAGGGGCGGGGTGGGTCTTCCCGGATTCCACCTTCGAGTTCGGCGGAAGCGTCAGCACGGCCATTGCATTCCCTCAGTAGGACCGCTGTTGCGGGGGGAACGACTGCACGTCGTTCGTCAGCGTCTCGAGATGGACGGGCCGATAGCCGAACTCCGGCGCCGTGCCGTTGCGAAGCCAGCAAAGAGTGTGCTTGAGCCAGTTCGCGTCGTCGCGCTCGGGGAAGTCCTCGCGCGCGTGCGCGCCCCGGCTCTCGGTGCGGTGGTTCGCCGAGTGCATCGTCACCACCGCCTGCCGGATGAGGTTGTCGAGCTCGAGCGTCTCCACCAGGTCGGAGTTCCACACCAGGGACCGGTCCGATACCCGGATGTCGCTCATCGTCGCACGGCACTCGTCGATGAGCCGGCAGCCTTCCTCGAGGATCTCACCGGTACGGAACACCGCCGCATTGTTCTGCATGATGCGCTGCATCTCGAGGCGGATGGATGCCGTCGGTCGATCCCCGTCCGCGTGGCGGTGCCTGTCGAAGCTCTCGAGGGCACGCTCCTCGGAATCCCCGGGGAGCGGCGGGTGGGATTCGCCGGGAGCGATGACCTCGGCGCACCGTTCCGCGGCCGCCCGGCCGAAGACGACGATGTCGAGGAGCGAGTTCGAGCCGAGGCGGTTCGCGCCGTGGACGGACACGCACGCGCACTCCCCGATGGCGAACAGCCCCGGGACCACCGTTTCCGTGTCCCCGGCTCCCGACGTCACCACCTCTCCGCGGACATTCGTGGGGATCCCTCCCATGTTGTAGTGCACGGTCGGGAGGACCGGAATGGGCTCCTTGGTGACGTCCACGTCCGCGAAGATCCGTGCCGTCTCGGAGATCCCGGGGAGCCGCTTCTCGATGACGTCGCCCTCGAGGTGCTCGAGGTGAAGATGGATGTGATCCTGGAGCGGGCCCACCCCGCGGCCCTCGCGGATCTCGACGGTCATCGAACGGCTCACCACGTCCCGCGAGGCGAGATCCTTGGCGTTCGGAGCGTACCGCTCCATGAACCGCTCGCCCTCGGAATTGGTGAGGAACCCGCCCTCTCCCCGCACTCCCTCGGTGATGAGGCAGCCCGCCCCGTACACCCCGGTCGGGTGGAACTGCACGAACTCCATGTCCTCGAGCGGCAGCCCGGCGCGCAGCACCATCGCGTTGCCGTCACCGGTACAGGTGTGCGCGGAAGTGCAGGAGAAATACGTCCGCCCGTAGCCGCCGGTGGCAAGCACGGTCGCGTGCGCCCGGAAGCGGTGCAGGGTGCCGGTGTCGAGGTCCCAGGCGAGGATCCCCCGACACGCTCCCGAGTCGTCCATCAGGAGATCGAGCGCGAAGTACTCGATGAAGAACTCGGCGTCGTGCTTCAGGGACTGCTGGTAGAGGGTGTGGAGGATCGCGTGACCGGTGCGATCCGCCGCCGCGCACGTGCGCTGCGCGATCCCTTCGCCGTATCGGGTGGTCATGCCGCCGAAGGGGCGCTGGTAGATTCTGCCGTCCTCGGTCCGGGAGAACGGCACCCCGTAGTGCTCGAGCTCGAGCACGGCGGGCATCGCCTCGCGGCACATGAACTCGATCGCGTCCTGATCGCCGAGCCAGTCGGAACCCTTGACGGTGTCGTACATGTGCCAGCGCCAGTCGTCCTCTCCCATGTTTCCGAGCGCGGCGCTCATCCCGCCCTGGGCGGCGACGGTGTGGCTGCGGGTCGGGAACACCTTCGTGACGCACGCGGTGGAGAGCCCCCGCGCGGCGAGCCCGAGGGTCGCGCGGAGCCCCGCTCCGCCGGCGCCGACGACGACGACGTCATACGTGTGTTCGGTGATCGGATAGGCATCCGGCATCTTGCGCTAGCTCCCGACGGATACGCGAAGGATGGAGACGACGCAGATCGCACCGAGGACGAGGGCGGCGAACTTGACCGCGACGATGCCCGCGATCTTGAGCCCCCGCGAGTGAACGTAGTCCTCGACCACCACTTGCAGGCCGAGCTGGGCGTGGTGGAAGAGCGCGACGGTGAAGAGGATCCAGAGGGCGGCGGCCACCGGGTGGGCGAGAGCGGCGCGCGCGGCGTCGTATTCGCTCCCGACGAGCGCGATCATCATGGCTACGAACCCGATGCCGAGCGGGATGAGCGCGACCGCGGTGAGGCGCTGCGCCCACCAGTGGCGGGTGCCGTCCTTCGCGGCGCCCGTGCCGCGAACTACCGAGAGCGCGGTGCGGTATCTCATTCGCTGCTCCTGCCGCCGGCCCGGCGCCCTACACCGCGTACGCGAGCCCGAACGCGACGAGGGTCATCGCGATCGAGGCAACGACAACCGCCTTGCCGCTCGCATAGGCGGACCGGATCTCGAAGCCGACGCCGGCGTCCCAGAAAAGGTGCCGGATCCCGTTGAAGAGGTGATAGAAGAACGAGAAGGTCCAGGCGAAGAGGAAGAGCCTCCCGAGCCAGGACCCGAGCGCGCCACGCGCCGCCGCGTACGCCTCCGGACCGAGCGCGAGCGCGGTCACCCACCATGCGAAGACGATCGCCCCCAGGCAGAGAAAGAGCCCCGTCCCCCGATGGAGGATGGACAGCACCGAGGTGAGCTGCGGCTTGTAGATCTGGATGTGGGGCGATAGCGGACGGCTGCTGGTCGACATCGTCTCCCTCGAACGTGGACGGCCGGGCGTCCCGAATGCGGGCCGTCGCCCCGCCGCCTGTCGGAATACGGCTCGTCTCTCGTACGCGATCGGCTCATCGCGATCCGCGCGCGCGACGGCGGTCTAGTCTATCGCGTCACGGCGCATCGCGTCGTGGCGCGTTCCCCCTGCGCGGAGACGATCATGCCCCAGACTCCGACTGGCCCGCAGATCTCGCCAACTTTCGTCGCGAGGGCGTCAAGATGCCGCTGTGACAAGGCGCACGGACCGAAAGAGCGCATGCGCGCTGCTGAAGGGCGAGCCGGAAATAGACGAAGCGCCGGTGGCGCTTCGTCCCGGCGAGCGGGCAATCCAAGGACGGATTGCCCGGCCTGCAAGCGAAGCAGGGACTGCGTAGCGCAGCAGGTAGCTGGCACTAGCGCTTGCGCGCCGTCGAAGCGGATTGAGGGAGTACGCCTTGTCACAGCGAGCAGATTGGCGTCCGCAGCAGGAAGTTGGGGAGATATGCGGGCTGGATTCGACCTTCGCCCGTCGCGCGCTCTCGTGCTCTGGCTCGCCGGGGTGATCGGGGGCGGGGTGCTCGCGGCGTGGGGGAGCGCGCTTCCGCCGGCCGCCGCGGGGGGCCTCTCCGTCCTTGCCGCGGCGAGCCTGGTTCGGGGCCTTCGCCTCCATGCCCTGCGGAGCGCGCGGGATGCCGTCATCCGGATCGCGCTCGACCCCGAGATCCGCATCGGCTTCCGGGATGGACGCGAGTGCGGGGCCCGGCTCCGCGCGCCGCCGCTCGTCCACCCCTGGCTGGTGGCTCTGCAGCTTGAAACGGACCGCGGCCGCATGTCTGTCCTCGTGCCGCCGGATTCACTCCCCAGCCAGGCCGCTCACAAGCGGATGCGAGTGTGCCTCCGTCTCGGGGGGGCCTCATGACCGACCGGCGGGCGGAGGCCTGCCGGCGCCTCTCTCGCCTCGAAGGGGAACGCCGGGGCCGGGCGGGGTTGGGCGAGACGAGCCGGCGGGCGGCCCTCGTCCGGGACATTGCCGTGCACGACGCGGTGCGCCTGCTCGGCCTCGACCCGGCGACTCGTGTCGAGAGCGGGTATGATGCGCGCGGTTCGGGATTCCGGTACCGGATCGCGGGGTGCGGCCCCGCGGATTCTCAGGTGGTGGCGGGAGCGTTCCGGTCGGGTAACTGGGATCGGGGCCTCCTCGTATTCATGTCGTCGGAGCTGGAGCCCTTGGCCATCGACGAGCTGACCTTCGATGCGGCGCGGGCCATCCGGTCCGTGGACAGGCTGCGCGCTCGCGGCCGCCGGCGATGGAGGCGCGGGTGAGGTTCGTCTGCTTCGACACCGCGACGGACGCGCTCGCGTGCGCGCTCTGGTCCGACGGAGAGGTGATCGGGCACGACGAGACCGCTCCTCGCCAGCACGCCGATCGGGTGCTGTCGGTGGTCGACCGGCTGCTCGCCGAGGCCGGCGTTGCCCGGTCGGCGCTCGATGCGGTCGGGTTCGGTCGCGGCCCCGGCTCGTTCACCGGGCTCCGGATCGCGGCCGGGGTCGCCCAGGGCCTCGCTTTCGCCCTGGATGTGCCCGCGGTGCCCGTCTCGAGCCTCGCCGTCATCGCGCAGGGGTCGCTGCGCGAGAATGGGTCGCGGAACGTGCTGGCCCTTCTCGACGCCCGCCTCGGAGAAGTCTACGCGGGCGCGTTGCGAGTGGATGACGGCGTCATGCGGCCGCTCCGCGGCGAGCGGCTGTGCCTTCCCGCCGACCTCGCCGGCGAACTCGGGGCGGACGGCGGCTGGACCGGCTGCGGGCCGGGCTGGAACGTCTGCTCCGACGTGCTCGCGAACGGCCTCGACACCCGGCTGGAACGCCTCGAGCCGGACCGCCTCCCGCGGGCCCGCGACCTCGCCACGCTCGTCCACGCCGCCCGGGAGGAGGGGCGCGCGGTAGCCGCCGAACATGCGCTTCCGGTCTATCTCCGCCGCCAGGTGGTCCGGCGCCCCGAGCCGGCCGCCGCCGCGCCATGATCCGGCCCCTCGAGCTCGCGATCGGGCTGCGGCACCTGCGGGCGAAGCAGCGCATCCGATTCATCTCCTTCATCAGCTTCATCTCGGCCCTCGGCATCGCGCTCGGGGTCGCCGCCCTCATCACCGTGCTCTCCGTCATGAACGGATTCGAGCGCGAGCTCCGGAGCCGGATCCTCGGGATGGCTTCCCATGCCACCATCGCAGGGTTCCGTGGTCCCCTGAAGGACTGGCAGGACGCCGCGGACCGGGCGTCGGACAACCCGTCGGTGCTCGCCGCGGCGCCGTACGTCGAGGGACAGGCCATGCTGACCGCGGGCGGAGCGGTGCGCGGGGTTCTCGTCCGGGGCGTCGAACCGGACGAGGAGCGCCTCGTCTCGGACGTCTCGCAGTACATGATCACCGGCGGGCTGGACGAGCTGGAGGCGGGCGCGTTCCGGATCCTCGTCGGTTCGACCCTCGCGACCCGCCTCGGGCTCGAACTCGGAAGCCGGGTCACCGCGATCGCCCCGGAGGCGATCCCGACCCCCGCCGGAGTGGTGCCGCGGCACCGTCGCTTCGAGGTGGCGGGCATCTTCGAAGCGGGACACGGGCAGTACGACTCGTCCTTCGTTCTCATGCACATGGAGGACGCGGGAAAGCTCTTCCGGGTGCGGGACGGGGTGAGCGGGCTCCGGCTGCGGCTCGACGACGTGTTCGCCGCGCCGCGTCTGGCCCGCGAGATCGCCGAGAGTCTCGGCGGGCGCTACTGGGTGACGGACTGGACCCGCTACCACGCGCAGTTCTTCCGGGCGCTCAGGATCGAAAAGACCGCGATGTTCATCATCCTCACCCTGATCGTGGCCGTGGCCGCATTCAACCTCGTTTCCACCCTGGTCATGGTCGTCAACGAGAAGCGGCCGGAGATCGCAATCCTGCGCACCCTCGGGCTCACCCCCGCGAGCGTGCTTTCGATATTCCTCGTCCAGGGGACGCTGATCGGCCTCGTGGGAACCGCGGTCGGGGCGGTGGCGGGGGTGGCCCTCGCGGGCAACCTCGAAGTGGTCGTTCCCGCCATCGAGCGGCTGATCGGCCAGAAGTTCCTGTCGCCCGATATCTACTACCTCGCCGACGTGCCCGCCGACATCCGCGGCCGGGACGTGGTCGCGATCGTCGCCGTCGCCTTCGTCATGAGCATGCTCGCGACGATCTATCCCGCCTGGCGGGGAGCGAACACCCAGCCCGCCGAAGCGCTTCGCCATGAATGACGCGTCCGTCGTCGGCGCGAGCGACCTCCGGCGCACCTTCGGGGAGGGCTCACTTCACGTCGAGGTCCTGCGGGGGGTGAACCTCGAGGTCGCCCGCGGCGAGAGCGTGGCGATCCTCGGCGC
>JAJECB010000162.1 GCA_022822245.1 Gammaproteobacteria bacterium | reverse complement strand
TCCGCCGCCCCCGCCTCGAGCGCCACCGCCGCGTTGTTGAAGGCGGTGGCGGCGAGCCCGACGACCGCGACCCGACGGCCCGCGAGGGCGGCGAAGTCGATGTCTTCCGCGCTGTGCCGGACGAGTCCGCCCATGAACGGGGCGAGCGGCTCCGGCACCCGCGGCGCCGCCTGCCCCTCGCGCCCGGTCGCGAGGACTACGCGACGGGCGTGGACCGTCTCCGCCCCGCGCGGCCCGACGAGGCGCACCCGGACGCCATCCGAACCCGGCTCGAGCGCGGCCACCTCCACGTCGTTCTCGACCCGCGCGCCGGTCACCCGGCGGTACCAGTCGAGATAGTCCGCCCAGACCGTCGTCGGGATCCGGCCGAGCCCTTCCCAGTCGCGCCCCCCGGCCTCCCACCACGCCCGGAAGGTGAGCCCGGCCATCCCCAGCACCGGACCCGTGAGGTGCTTCGGCGATCGCAGGGTCTCCATGCGGGCGTACGTCCGCCACGGCCCCTCGCGTCCCTCGGGACTCCGGTCCACCTGCCGGAGGTTCGAGATCCCGATCCGGCGCAACGCGAACGCCGCCGCGAGTCCGCACATGCCGCCGCCAACGATCGCGACGTCGACCATCCGCCGCCCGTCCGGCCCCGCGCGGGGCGGGACCCAGTCCGCCGGCGGGTGGTTCAGCCGCTCGAAGTCCCGCGCGAGGGCCGCTTCCAGCCCCGCCAGTCCATCTGCTCCGTTCATCGCCTCATTCCGATTGCCCGTTCGCGCAAGAAGCTCGTTTCGGGAGCACGGGTTGCTCCGAGATCACGGCTTCCCGGAACGCCCACATTCGCAACCCGCGCTCGGTGCGTAGCCGCCCATTCCGGCTACCGGCGTCCCGGGGACCGGCGGGGCGCGACAAGGGCGAGGGCGCCCGCGACGGCGAGGACCGCCGCGCCTCCATAAGCGATCGGATAGCCGCCGCCCGCCGCGATGGCGATGCCGAAGAGCGACGGCAGGACCATCACCCCGAGGAACATCGCGGCCGAGCCGAGGGCGGTCGCCTCGGTGCGGCGTTCGCCGCCGAGGCGGGCGAACTCACCGTAGGCGATCCCGGTGAACCCGCTCGCGGTGGTCCCGCCCACCGCGCACACGAGGAGCACGGCCGGGAACGACCAGCCCGTCGAGAACTGGCCGGCCGCGACCGCCGCTCCGGCCATGACCACGCCGTGCAGGACGAGGAGCGCCCGGGCGCCCGTCCACCGGTCCGCGATCGCCCCCCAGATCGGACGGCTCACCACCCCGCTCACCTGGAAGACGGCAAGGGCCTGCCCGGCGCGCACGAGGTCCGCGACGCTCCCCGAGGTGAGATGGACGACCATGAACGCGATGAAGCAGAGCTGGATGCCGGCGTAGAGGAAGGTCGCGAACGTGAGGTTCCGGACCGCCCGGTCGGTCCGGAGCAACCGGAGCGGCACGAGCGCCCCCCGGAGGCGCAACCTCGCCGACGGCGCCCGGTCCGCATCCCACCGCGGGCGCGGCACCTGCGTGAGGGCGAGCAACGCGAGGGCCGGCACCACCTGGACGAGCAACGCGGTCTGCCAGCCGAAGGCGAGCACCAGGGGCGGCACGAGCAGGCCGGCGAGCGTCCCGCCGAGCGGCACTCCGATCTGGCGGATGGAGAGGACGAGGTGGAGCTGCCCGGGCCGGGTCCGGGGCACGATGAGGTGGGTCGCGACGGGGGCCGTCGCCCCGTAGCCGAGGCCGAGGACGACGGCGCTCGCCGCCACGAGCACGAGGCTGCCGCTCGCCGCCGCGACGAGCATTCCGGCCGTCGCCAGCATCGTGAACTGGCCGGTGCGGGCCGCGCCGAAGCGCCGGATGGCGGAGGGAGAGAGGAGGGCGGAGAGCATTCCGACCCCGTAGACGACGGAGATGAACACCCCCACGAGGGCCGGCTCGACCCCGAGGCCGCGCCCGATCTCCGGCGCCGCCGCCGGCATCGAGTAGGCGGCCATGGTCGCGAGGGTCTGCAGCGCGAGGGTCGCGACGAGCGGAACCCAGGGGCCGGAGCGCTCCGCTCCACCCGCGCCGCGCGAGCCGGCGGCCCGGTCCCGGCCGGCGGACGCGGCCGGCCTCCTTCGCAC
Organism: Gammaproteobacteria bacterium; assembly: GCA_022822245.1. The sequence goes on along the minus strand of JAJECB010000162.1, from coordinate 7,902 downwards.
GGCGTCGGCTCTCGTGGCGGCGGCAGGAGCGGGTCAGTCCGTGCCGGCTCCGGAGCCGCCGGTGCGCCCGGCGATCTCGTCCAGCACGGGCAGGATGTAGGCGCGGAACCGCTCCGGGTCCTCGCTCATCGGGAAGTGGCCGAGGCCCTCCATGACCGTCACCTCCGCGCCCTCGATGGCGGCCGCGGTGCGCCGGCTGTCCTCGGGGGTGCAGGAGAAGTCGTACTCTCCGGTGAGGAGATAGAGGGGGCACTTTCGAACGTCGATGCGATGGGTCTCCTCGCGGAGGTCCCCGTCGACGCGGTAGAACCAGAGGTCGCCCCGGAACACCCCCGGCCCGCCCTGCATGTACTGCCACAGCGTCTCCCAGCGGTACTCGTCGGGGCTCCGCGGGCCGACGAGCCCCGAGACGATCGCGGCGCTCGCCTCCCCCCCGTGGATGTCCGGCTGGTGCAGCCAGTCGAGGTCGTACCAGCCGCGGGGCTGGAAGTCGGCCGCCTCGAGCCCGATGATGGCCCGGAAGCGCTCGGGATGGTGGATGGCGAGGTAGAGGGCCATGCGCCCGCCGATGGAGCACCCCATCACCACCGGCCGGTCGAGGGCGAGCCCGTCGCAGAACGCGATGATCATCTCCGCGTAGGACTCTGACGTGAGGAGGTACTCCTCGTCGCGCCAGCCGGCCGGCGGGAAGGACTTGCCGTGCCACGGCATGTCGAAGGCGAGGACCCGGTAGCGCGCGGTGACCGCCTCGTCGGCCATCAGGTGCCGGTACTGGCGCCCGTCCGCTCCCGCGGTGTGGAGGCAGACGAGCGGCACCCCGCTCCCCGCCTCCTCGAAGTACACGCGGTGGGCGCGGCCGCCGAGGTCAAGGTGCACGTAGCGTCCGGTGATCGCTTCGATGCGGGCGGGCGCCGGCGCGGCTGAGGATGCGATTGCGGACACGGTTCAGGCCTCCTCGTACAGGGCGCGCGGCGCGGCGAGAATGTCCTTGATGTTCTGAAGATGGCGCATGAGCACCCGCATGTCCCCCTCGATGGCCATCCGCTCGTCCTTGACCAGGGCGAAGAGGTCGTACTCCCCGGGGCCCGGGACCGGCTGCCAGTGGGCGAGCCAGGTCTCGGGCTCCGCCGCGAAGGCGAGCGCCGCCGAGCGGAGGATCTGCGACCCGAGGGCGACGGGCTCCATCCGCCCCGCCCGGACCGAAACGTAGAAGCGGTCGCTCCCGCTCGCGAGCACGAAGTCCAAGGTCATCGAGCGGCCACGGAACGAGAGCCCCGCGTCACCGTTCACAAGGCCGGGCAGGCGCTCGATCGCGCGCCGCACCTCGCCTCGCGCTTCCGTCGTATCCGTCATCGCTCCGTCTCTCCCGCTTCCGTCCCGTCGCGCGACCGGTGCTCCTCCGGCGCGAAGCCGCCGTCTTCTCTCGCCCGCGCGGTCCCGGCTCCGTCGCCCGTCAGTTGCCGAGCCGGATGGTGTCCGGAAGGAAGGTCACCACCTCGGGGACGAAGGTGATGAGGAGGGCGAGCCCCACCATGATGAGGAAGAACGGCAGGGTCGCGAGGGCGATGCGTCCGATCCGCTCTCCGGTCATCCCCTGGATCACGAACAGGTTGAAGCCGACCGGGGGCGTGATCTGCGCCATCTCCACGACCACCACCAGGAACACCCCGAACCAGATCTTGTCGAACCCCGCCGCCTGCACGAGCGGCAGGGTGATCGGCAGGGTCATGACGATGCTCGACATGCCCTCGAGCACGCAGCCGAGGATCGCGTAGAAGACGAGGAGCATCACGATGAGCGCGATGGGGGAGAGCTCGAGGGCCACGATCTCGCGCGCGATCATCCGGGGGACGCCGAGGAAGCCCATCGCGATCGAGAGGAAGTAGGCACCGGCAACGATGAGGCCGATCATGCTGACGGTGCGCACCGCCCCGAGGCTCGCCTTGCGGATCGTCTCCCGGTTGAGGGTGCCCTGGGCGGCGCTCACGATGAGGGCGCCGAGCACCCCCACCGCGGACGCCTCCGAGGGGCTCGCGAACCCGCCGTACATCGAGCCGAGCACGGCGAGGATGAGGAAAACGACCGGGCCGAGGTGCCGCAGGCCGAGCAACTTGTCGGCGAGGCTCATGTTCTCCGACTCGTCCGGGGCGACGGCGGGGTTCACGGTGGCGCGGAACCCGAGCCACGTCATGTAGAGGAAGGCGAGCAGCAGCCCCGGGATGACCCCCGCGATGAAGAGCTTGAGGATCGACGTCTCCGAGAGCACGCCGTAGATGATGAGGATGATGCTCGGGGGGATGAGGAAGCCCAGGGTCCCCGCCCCGGCGAGCGAGCCCATCGCGAGGTCGCGGTCGTAGCCGCGGCGGAGGAGCTCGGTCAGGGTGATGCGGCCGACCGTCGCGGTGGTCGCGGCCGAGGAACCGGAGATCGCCGCGAACATCGTGCAGCCGAGCACGTTCACGTGCAGGAGCCTTCCCGGGAGGCGGGTCGTCCACGGAGCGAGCCCGGTGAAGAGGGAGGCGGAGAGGCGCGAGTGGAACAGGATCTCCGCCATCAGGATGAAGAGCGGAAGGGCGATGAGCTCCGGGGTGGTGGTCACGTTCCAGGTGAGCTGCGCGAGGAGCTTCTCGATCGGCATGCTGCGGAAGATGCCGAGGCCGACGAGGCCCGGGGCGAAGAGCGCGAGCCCGACCCACACCCCGAGCCCGAGCCCGAGGGCGAGCACACCAAGGACGACTCCCGCGGCAAGGACGGTCACTGCTTCATCCCACCCCGAACTCCCGCCGCGCCTCCTCGTCCTCGGGGGGATCGCCCGCGAGGAGGCGAATCGCCCGCGCCACGAGCTGGAGGGCGAGGAGCGTCGCCCCGAAGGCCATTGCCGCCTGCGGGATGACGAGGGGGGTCTCGTCGATGGTGGCCGAGGTGCTGCCGGTCGCCCATGACTGCCAGGCGAACGCGGTGAGCGACCACGCGAGCCACCCGGCGATGACGACGCCGCCCAGGGTCGCGCCAAAGTCGAGCCGGTGGGCGACCCGGGGCGAAACGCTCTGCGAGAGGAGCATCACCCGCACGTGCCCGCCCGTTCGCAGGGTGAACGCGGCGGCGAGGAAGATCGAGACGGCGAGGAAGTACGCGCTGTACTCCCACGCGAACGAGAGGCTGATGTTGAGGACGGTGCGGCAGAAGACCTCGGTGAGGATGAGGGCCGCGATCCCGACCACCAGCACCGCGGCGACGTAGCCGCAGACCCGCGAGATCGCGTCGAGCCCCCCGAGGATCCGCGCGAGCACGGACATCGCGCCGCTCGCCGCCTCCGCGACCCGCTCGCCGCTCACCCGGCTGCTCCGGATGCTTCACGGAGAGCGGCCAGCCGCCGCAGCCGCGGCCACCGGCAGCCCGCGGGGACAGCTCCGGAGGGCTCGCCCCCTCGCCGGGGCCGGCGAGCTCGGACTTCAAGCATGGTTTCGGTGCCGGCCGGCCGCAGAGCGGGCGGGATGCCGGCCCGGACCCGGTCTTCCGGCGGGACGGCCCGCCGGAAGCCCGGACCGCGACCGGCTAGCGGCCGATTTCCGCGAAGAAGCCGTCGATGATGGCCGGCCCCTCCTCGCCGAGCTCGGCCAGCGCCTCGGCCAGCATCTCGCTCGTCGCGGCCTGCATGTCGGCGAGCATCTGGGCCGAGACTTCGGCCATGGCGACCCCGTTGTCGTTCAGAATCCTGGCCTTGGCGTCGTCCTCGGCCTTGCTGACCTGCCAGAACACGGGCTCCAGCATCGCGGCCACCGCCTCGATCGCGGCCCGCTGGCCGTCCGTCAGGGCGTTCCAGGCGTCGAGGTTCACCGAGACCACGTTCGACGACCACACGTGGCTCGTCGGGTACATGTACTTGAGGAACTCCCAGAACTTCCCGTCCACCCCGGAGCTCGCCGACGTGGTGACCGCGTCGATGGTGCCGGCCGCAAGCGACGGGACCACCTCACCCCACGGGAGCTGCACCGAGGTCATCCCGACCCGGTTGAACATCTCCGTCGTCGTGTCGTTGTAGGTGCGGATCTTGATCCCGGCGAGGTCCGCGACCCCCTTCGCGTCCACCTTGGTGTACACGTACTGGCGCGGCCACGGCACCATGTAGAGGACCTTCTGGTTGTACTCCGCGGCCACCTTCTCGACGGCGGGGCGGAAGTGCTTGTGGAAGATCGCGAGCTGGTCGAGGTCCTCGATGAGATAGGGCTGCGCCTCGAGCCCGAGGATCTTCCGCTCCCCGACCTGCTGGTTGAGGAGCACGTCGCCGATGGGCACGAGGCCGTCGCGCACCGCGTTCAGCATCTCGGGCCCCTTGAACCCGAGGGAGCCGCCGGCGTGGACGTTGATGACCACCTCGCCTCCGGTGACCTGGCTCACCACCTTGGCGAAGGTCTTGACGTTCTCGACGTGGAAGTTGCCGTCCGGCCACGCGAGGGGGAGGTCCCACTCGGTGGCGGCCCGGGCCGGGGCCGTCAGGGAGGCGGCGACGAGGGCCGCCGAGGCGACGGCGGCGGCGGCGGAGAGCTTCGCGGCATGGGGCATGATTCGATTCCTCTTTTCGTATTCCGGTTCGGTGGGCAGGTGTGAACGGGGGCGCGGCGCGCGCCGAATGTCGATTCGAATTTATCAGAGCCCCCGTGACGCGACCAGACGCGGGGGCCGCCGCGCCGGGAGCGCCCCACCCGGCCGGTTCAGGTGAGGTGCCGGGCAACCAGTGCCGCCACGCGGAGCAGCCGGTCGTCGGCGTGCCGGGGGGCGACGAGCTGCAACCCGATCGGCAGGCCCTGCGGCCCTTCGAACGCGGGGATCGTCACCGCCGGCAGGTGGAGGGCGGTCCAGAGGTAGTTGAACGCGATATCGCCGGTGAAGCGGAGCCCGCGGGGGGCCTCCCCGGCCGCGCTCGGGGTGAGCACCGCGTCGTAGCCCGCGAACGCCCCGTCGGTCGCGGCCCGCCACTCGTAGTGGCGGCGCACGGCCTCGTGGTAGCTTGCCACGTCGACCGCCATGCCGAGATCGCGGAGGGCGCGCGCGTCCACCGACAGCAGATCGGGGTGGGCATCGAAGTCCGGGCCGAGACACCGCGCGCCCTCGAACTGCTGGATGCGGTTGTAGACCTCGAGGCTGTCCTCCATTCCGGCCGGGAGGTCCACGTCCTCGACGGTCATGCCGGCCGCGGCGAGGCGCCGGGCCCCGTCCTCGAGACAGGTCCGGGTCGCCTCGTCCGCCTCGTCCCAGTGGTGGGTGCGGCAAAGCCCGAGGCGCGGGCGGTCCGGGAACGGTTCGAGGGGCGCGGGCGGGACCCCGAGCAGCACGTCGCGGAAGAAGGCGAGGTCCTCGACGCTCCGCGCCATGCACCCGAGGGTGTCGACGCTCTCCGCGTAGTGCCGGATCCCTGAGAAGCTGAGGAGCCCGTACGTCGCCTTGTAGCCGTAGACCCCACAGAACGTGGCCGGCCGGATCACCGAGCCCGCGGTCTGGGTGCCGATGCCGAGGGGGACCATGCAGTCGGCGACCGCCGCGGCGGAGCCGCTCGACGACCCCCCCGGGGAGTGGCGGACGTCGTGGGGGTTCCGGGTGGGCCCGGGATAGCGGGCGGCGAACTCCGTCGTCACCGTCTTCCCGAGCACGATGCCGCCCGCGGCATGGATGCGGTTGACGCAGACCGCGTCCGTCTCCGGCCAATGATCACGGTAGATGGGCGATCCGTACGTGGTCGGGGCGTCCACCGTGTCCACGATGTCCTTGACCCCCACCGGGACGCCGTGCATCGGTCCCGCGCCGTCGTGCGCGATCGCGGTGGCAAGGACCTGCTCTCGGTCGAGGTGGGCCCACGCCGCGATGTCGGGCTCGCGCTCCTCGATCCGCTCGAGGCACGCCCTGACGAGCGCCTCCACGGTGAGTTCCCCCGCCTCGATCCGCCGCGCGGCCTCCACCGCGGTCAGCTCGTTCGGCCGTGCCGTCATCGCTACCCTCCCCAATATGTCCGCTCTCCACGGCGGTCATTATCGCCCACCTCGCCCGCCCCGCCGTTCACACGCCGCGGACCTCCCGGGAGGGCGGGCTTCCCGCCCGCGAGCGCCGACACGGTGCATGGCCCCCCCGCGTCTTCGCGCCGGCGCAATAGAATGGGCGGGGCGGAACCCGACACGGAGAGGGAAGCGATGAGCGGATGGACCGAGACCGGGCGCGCGGTGGTGTATCCCTGGCACTGCGACCACCTCGGGCACATGAACGTCCAGCACTACGTCGGCATGTTCGACATCGGCGCGTTCCACTTCCTGTCGATGCTCGGGTTCGGGTCGCACGACATGCACGACAAGGGCGCGACCCTCGTCGACGCACAGCACACCATCCGCTTCATCAAGGAGCAGCCGGCGGGGAGCCTGGTGAAGATCGAGAGCGCGATCACCCGCATCGGCACGAAGTCGCTCAACATCCGCCACCGGATGATCAACACCGAGACCGGGGACCTCGCGGCCACGACCGAGATCGTGATGGTCTATTTCGACCTCGCGACGCGGAAGTCGATTCCGCTCACCGAGGGGCTCAAGGAGGGAATGTCGCCCTATCTCGCCGACCCCGACGACCTCGACTGACCGGCGGACCGAAGACGGCGTCCGGCGGATTCTCCCCCGCAGGAGGGTCCCCGAGCACGTCCGTCATCGGTACGCCCGGCTGCGGTGCGCGATTCTCACCACCAGAACCCGCAGGGCTTCGTCGCGAAGCTCGCAGAGCACCCGGTAGTCCCCCACCCGATACCTCCACAGCCCACCCAGGGGCCCGATCAGCGCCCGTCCCCGGCTCCTCGGGTCTTCCAGGCTTGCCACTCCTTCGCTCATGTAGTCGACGATGCGCCGGGCGATCGGCCTGTCGAGCATTCGGAGCTGGTTTCTCGCGGTCTCGGTGTAGTCAATCGTCCAGGCCAAGCGCGTCCCTCACCTCGGCGGTCGAGTACACCTTCTCCGAACCCTTGCGGACCCGCTCCAGGACATCGGCGGCGAGGTAGTAGTCCTCGAGGTCCGCGAGGCCGCGCTCGATCAGCTCTCGCAGGTAGAACGCCTTGGTGCGCCCGGTCTGCACGGCGAGAAAATCGAGCCGTCGCTCGGTCTCGGGAGCCAGCCGAATCGAGGTCGCCATGTCGAAGCCTCTGTGACGTGAATACGCGTATTCACCTTATCACACGGACCCGCTTTCGGTGGCGGCGGGGTCCCCTCGTTCGCGGCTTTCGGCGGGCGTTTCATTCGGTCCGGTGGGGGCCTCCTCCGGGCGGAGCGGACGGGTGCTTCGCTCCGCTTGCAAGGCCCGATATGATGCACATCCTCGTCCGGGACGCGCGGGCGAGCCGGCACCCGTTCCGGCGTCCGAGGCACGGCGGATCGGGGACCGGTGCAAGGGCTTGTACGCAGCCGGATCGAGGGCGGCGGGATGAGCGGAATCGGGCAGGTCGCCCTCCTCGGGGCCGGGGTCGTCGGAGCCGGATGGGCGGCGCGGTTCGCGGTGAACGGCATCGACGTCCGGGTCCACGACCCGGACCCGCGCGCCCGGGGCCGAATCGACGAGACGCTGGAGGACGCGACCCGCGCCTACGCCCGGCTCACCCTCGCCCCTCCCGTCCCGCCCGGGCGCATCGACGTGGTGGCGAGCGTCGAGGAGGCGGTCGCGGACGCCGACTTCGTCCAGGAGAGCGCGCCCGAGCGCGAGGAGGTGAAGCGCCCCCTCCTCGCTCGCGCGAGCCGGGCCGCGCCCCCCGACGCGGTCATCGCCTCCTCGACCTCGGGGCTCCTCCCGAGCCGCCTCCAGGCGGACTGCGCGGCGCCGGAGCGAGTGCTCGTCGGCCACCCCTTCATCCCCGTCTACCTGCTGCCCCTCGTCGAGGTGGTC
>JAJECB010000435.1 GCA_022822245.1 Gammaproteobacteria bacterium | reverse complement strand
GGCGGCCCGCGTCGTTGACGTAGTACTCGCGCTCCACCTCCCAGCCCACCGCCTCCAGCAGGTTGGCGACCGCCGCCCCGCAGGCCGCCCCGCGGCCGTGGCCGACGTGGAGAGGGCCGGTCGGGTTGACGGACACGAACTCCACCTGGACCCGCTTGCCGGCGAACTCTCGCGACCGGCCCCACGGAGCCTCCGAGTCGACGATGTCGGCCGCGATGCGCTGAAAGGCCCCGTCGGCCATCCTGAAGTTGATGAAGCCCGGTCCCGCGACTTCCGTCGCCTCCACGTCGTCCGCCGCCGGCAGGGCGGCGATGATGCGGCCGGCCAGCTCGCGCGGATTCGAACGGGCGGCGCGGGCCAGCCCGAGCGCGACGGGACACGCGAAATCCCCGTGCCGGGGGTCGCGGGCACGCTCGATCACGACCGGGGGAACCGACTCGACATCGAGCTCTCCGCGGTCGCGAAGGGTGCTGATGGCGCGCGCGACGAGCGCCTCGAGTCCGCGCTTCAACGGCTCCTACCGGGGTGGGACGGGGAGGGTCTCATTTTCGCATCTTTCTTCCACGCCGGATCGCGGCCCGATCGCACCCGGTTCGCCGTCCGTCTCATCCGAGCTCGATGGGGTCGACATCGAGCGACCAGCGAAGCCCGCGCGGCGTCCGGACACTGGCGAGTCGCTCCACCCAGAGTCGGAGGAACGCCTGGAGGTTTGCGCGCGAGGTCGAGCGCAGGAGAAGCTGGGCGCGGTAGCGATCGCCCCGGCGTTCCATGGGCGAGGGTACCGGGCCCATCACCTCCACCTCGGGGCGGTTCAGCGCCCCGGCGAGCTCTCGCGCGGTTGCGAGGAATCCGCTGCTCGCGGCCCGCGCGGACGCTTCGGCTCGCACCAGCGCGAGCCGGGCGAAGGGGGGCATCCGGACCTCGTCGCGCTCCGCGAGCGCCTCGGCGGCGAACGCGGGATAGCCCTCGCGGGCGAGGGCGGTAAGGAGCGGATGGCGGGGTCGGCGGGTCTGCACGATCACCTCCCCCGCGAGCTCCCCCCGGCCGGCCCGTCCCGCGACCTGGGTGACGAGCTGGGCCACCCGTTCCGGGGCGCGGAAGTCGGGGCTCAGGAGCCCCGCGTCCGCATCCACCACCCCGACCAGGGTCACCCGGGGGAAGTCGTGACCCTTCGCGAGCATCTGGGTTCCGACGAGGATGTCGGCGGACCCGTCGCGGGCGGCCCGCACCATGCGGTCGAGCTCACCTCGCCGGCGTGTCGAGTCCCGGTCGATGCGCAGCACCCGGGCGGACGGAAAACGGTCCGCGAGGCTTTCCGCGAGGCGCTGGGTGCCGCTTCCCACGGAGACGAGGTCGGGGGACCCGCATGCGGCGCAGCCCGCCGGGATCCCCTGCTCGGCCCCGCAGTGGTGGCAGCGCAGGCGACGTTCGGCGCGGTGCAGGACGAGCCGCGAGTCGCAGTGGCGGCACTCGATCGCCTCGCCGCAGTCGTGGCAGAGCACGACCGGCGCGAACCCGCGGCGGTTGACGAAGAGGAGGGTCTGCTCGCGGCGCTCGAGCCGCTCGCCGATCGCCTCGACGAGCCGCTCGGAGAGGCCGGCCGCGAGCGGCAGGCTCCGCACGTCGTGGAGCGCAATCCGCGGCATGCGCGCCCCGCGGGCGCGTTCCGCGAGCCGCAGCCGCCGGCACCGCCCGGTGGCGCAGAGGTGGATGGTCTCGAGGGACGGGGTCGCGGAGCCGAGCACCACCGGGACCCCCTCCATGGAGCCGCGCATGAGGGCGAGGTCCCGGGCGGAGTACCGGAATCCCTCCTGCTGCTTGTAGGACGGGTCGTGCTCCTCGTCGACGACGATGAGGGCCGGCCGGCAGAGGGGGGTGAACACGGCCGAGCGGGTTCCGATGACGACGCGGCTCGCGCCGGTGCGTGCCGCCTCCCAGCTCCGCAGCCGTTCGCCGTCCGGCATCCCGGAGTGGACGACCGAGATCGGGACCGGGAGGGCCTCCCGGAACCGGGCGACGAGCTGCGGGGTGAGCCCAATCTCCGGCACGAGAACGAGGGCCTGGCCGGCCCCGGCGCGGAGGAGGCGATCGATGGCGATGAGGTAGACCTCGGTCTTGCCGCTCCCCGTCACCCCATCGAGAAGAAAGGCGCGGAACGACCCGTACGCGGACTCGATGACGTCGGCCGACCGCGCCTGCGACTCGTTCGGGGTCGCGAGCTTCGACGCGGCGCCGGCCGTGGGCGGGGGGATCGCGAGGGGCTCGACCCAGCCCTTCTTCTCGAGCGCCCGCAGGGCCGCACGCCAGCTCGGCACCGCGCGGAGTCGCGCTTCGGTGAGAGATGGCTCGCCGCCCTTCCGGGCCGCGTCCTCGAACGCGGCGACCACCGCCGCCTGCCGGGGTGCGCGGCGGTGGTCGCCGCTTCCCCCCGCCGCTGCGGCGAGGCGCCAGGCGCGGGCCGCGGGGGGCGCCGCCGGCCGGGCGCGCCGCAGGCCGACGGGAAGGGCGGTCCGGACCACCTCGCCGATCGGATGGTGGTAGTAGTCCGCGGCCCAGACCAGCAGGCGCAGCAGCGAAGGTGGAACCGACGGCTCGTCGTCGAGCCGCTCGGTGATCCGGCGGA
>JAJECB010000446.1 GCA_022822245.1 Gammaproteobacteria bacterium | reverse complement strand
CGTCGCCCGCTCGGGGACGTCGTTCCTGTGGGGAATGAGGGTGCTGCCGGCCGAGCGGCGGCGCGCGATGTACGCGATCTACGCCTTCTGCCGCGAGGTCGACGACATTGCCGACGAGCCGGGCGAGGTGGCCGACAAGCGGCGGGCGCTTGCCGCGTGGCGTGAAGAGATCGACCGGCTCTACGCGGGGCGGCCCGAGTGGCTGACGACGAGGGCCCTGCAGGCGCCGGTGCGCCGTTTCGAACTGCCGCGGGAGGAGTTTCTCGCCATCATCGACGGGATGGAGATCGACGCGGCGCCGACGGTGCGGATGCGAAGGCTCCCCGACCTGCTCGACTACTGCCGCAAGGTGGCCGGATCGGTCGGCATCCTGTCGGTTCACACCTTCGGGGTGCCCACGCATCCGGGTCCGCGAATCGCCGAAGTGCTCGGCAACGCGCTCCAGTTGACGAACATCCTGCGCGACCTCAAGGAGGACGCCGCGTTGCAGCGCCTCTACGTGCCCCAGGAGATGCTGGATCGGCATGGCATCGCGGGTCGGTCGCCCGGTGCGGTGTTCGTTCATCCGGGATTTGCCGGCGTGTGCACCGAGCTCGCCGGCCTCGCCCGCGGCTACTACGCCGAGGCCGACCGGCTGCTGACCGAGCTCGGATGGCGGAAGATGCGGCCCGCGGTGCTCATGATGGCGGTGTATCGAGAGACGCTCGAACGCCTCGAGAAGCGGGGCTGGAAGCGAATCGGAGGTCCAATCCGGCTGTCGCGTACCCGAAAGACGTGGCTGGGCCTCCAGTACGGGATCTTCTGACGACCCCAATCTCGTGTCCCGGGTGTTCATCGTCGGAGCCGGCCTCGCCGGCCTTTCCGCTGCCGTGTCGCTGGCGAACGAGGGCCGGGCGGTCACCGTGTACGAGGCCGGCGTCCGGGCCGGCGGGCGGTGCCGGTCCTATTTCGATACGAGGCTCGACTGCCTCATCGACAACGGCAACCATCTGCTCCTGAGCGGCAATCGCTCCGCCGTGCGCTATCTGGCCGACACCGGGGCGGACGACGCCCTGGTGGGCCCCGCCTCGGCCTGTTTTCCGTTCCTCGACGTTCGAACCGGGCGGCGATGGCACGTGCGGCCCAACGCGGGACGGGTGCCGTGGTGGATTCTGCGCGGCGCACGGCGGGTTCCGGATACGAGGGCCCGGGACTACCTCTCCACCCTCAAGTTCGCGGTAGCCGGCCCCGACCGCACGGTGACCGACTGCATCGGCGATCGCGGGGCGCTGTTCGAGCGGTTCTGGGAGCCGCTCGCCGTCGCGGCCCTGAACACGCCGGCCCGGTCGGGCGCGGCCGCCCTTCTGTGGCCGGTTCTGCGCGAGACCTTCGCCCGGGGGGAGGCCGCCTGCCGGCCGCGAATCGCAAGGCTCGGACTCTCCCACGCGTTCGTGGACCCGGCCCTGGAACTCCTTGGCCGGCGGGGTGCGACGGTGAGGCTGGGGCGCCGGCTGCGCGGGATCGAATTCTCGAACCGCAGGGCGAGCCGCCTCGAATTCGGCACCGAAGCGATCGCGTTGGAGAGCGGGGACCTCCTCGTCCTTGCCGTCCCTCCCTCTGCGGCGGCCGGCCTGGTGCCGTCCCTCACCGTGCCGGAGGAGAGCAACACCATCGTCAACGCGCACTTTCGCCTGGCGGAGTCCGCCGGCCTGCCGGCCGATCTGCCGTTTCTCGGTCTCGTCGGAGGGACCGCGCAGTGGCTCTTCACCCGGGGCGACGTGGCGTCGATCACCGTCAGCGCGGCGGACGCGCTCGCCGGAGAACCGGCCGAGGAGATTGCCCGCAAGACCTGGCGCGACGTCGCGACGGCCCTTCACCTCGACCACATGGCGCTTCCGGCGTATCGGGTCGTCAAGGAGCGGCGCGCGACGTTCGCCCAGACGCCGGGAGAGGTCCGCCGCCGCCCGGGGACGCGAACCGCGTTCGCCAACCTGTACCTCGCCGGGGACTGGATCGACACGGGTCTCCCCGCGACGATCGAAGGGGCCGTTCGTTCCGGCCACCTCGCCGCGCGCGCCGTCAACGGCCGATGAGAGAACCGTCGGTGCCACTCGCCCCATTCTCGGGGCGCGGCCTCGCTAGAAGCTGTAGGTGAGCTCCGCCCCGATGAAGCTGTCGCGCCACGTCGTCCGGATCGGATCCGCTTCGTCGATGTCGAGCATGGCGGTCGTCTCCAGGCGCAGGGACCACTCGTCCGAGAGACGCCGGCTGAACTCGACGCTCATCGTCCGGCTGCCGTAGTCGGTGTCGGCGACGATGGCGGCGGTGACCTCGGTGCCCTCGACGTCGTTGAACGCGAGGCGGGCGGCGAGGAAGACGTCGTCCTGGAACTGATGGGTCGACCTCCGGCCCCGGTCGTCGCGGTGCCACTCGCCGAGCAGGCTGAGGTCCGCCGCCGACTCGAACAGCGAATAAATCGTGTACTCGCCGCCGATGACGAAGGCGGTGTAGTCCTCCTCTTCCCCGAACGGGTGCCGGAGGGACGGAACGTTCGGGGCCCCGGTGCGATGGATGGCCTCGAGCTTGAGCAGGAAGGACTCGGCGGTGATCTGGGCATCCAGTCCGAACTGGCGGATCTGCGGGTAGTACGGCGCCAGCGCCGTTGGAACGACAATCGGCCTTCCATCGGGACCCGGGAGCGGCAAGCCATCGGGACCGACGAGCAACCGGGGCGATGCGGGCCGAAGAGACGGCTCCCGGCTCGTGCCGTCGAATACGGAGAGGCCGATGTCCAGCAGCCCGAAGCTGTGGCTGTAGCGGGCCGCGACGTCCAGGTGCCGCTCCTCCGCCCCGCTCTCGTACTCGACGAGGTCGGGGTCCACCACGAGCTCCGAGCGCAGGCGTCCGCGGCGACCCGGAAACGTCCGCTCGCGGTGCCACGGGAGGGCGAAGAGCTCCGCCGTCCCCCAGTCCCCGGCGAAGGTGAGGTGGGCCATGGGCTGGCCGAGCTTGGTCTTCCCGTCCGGGTGCTCGACGAGGTCGCTCTGGTTCACGATGTCGACCGGGTTGTAGAGCTCCGCGACTCCCCAGAAGACCCGGTCGATCCCGATCCGCGCCTCCCACTCCCCGTTGTCGAGCTCGCCGAAGAGGAGGAGGTACGCCTCGCGCACATCGGCGTGGGTGCGTCTCGAGTCCGCGCCGTCGCCGCGGAAGAAGGGGGTCAGGGTGAAGCTTCGGCCCTCCGGGTCCTCGAGAAAGAGGGTCGGCTCCACCACGAAGCCGGTCGCGTGCGAGCGCTGGCCGGGATAGGCCGGGGACTGTGGGTACCACCGGCTTTCCAGGCTGTAACGCCCGGAGAACGAATGCTCGATGTCTCCCGTCTCGGCCCAGGCCCCGGTCGCGACGACGAGCGCCCCGAGCACGGCCCCGAATGCGGCGCGTCCGAACCCCGCTCCGTTCGGCCGGACAATCCGGCGCCGGCAGCCGGACCCGCGGTCCGCCCGGAAACGCTCGATGAGCGCGCGAAGCCGGTCCCCGCAAGGCCCGTCGCCCAGGTGATTGCGGCGTTCGCCGGTCACCGCTTTCTCCTGTCGATGGCCATCAGGAGCGGCGGGAGGAGCAGGAAGTCGGCAAGGAGCGCGAAGACGATCGTGGTCGCGACCATGAGCCCCAGGGCCCAGCTCACCTCGAACCCCGACGAGGCGAAGACGAGGAACCCGAGGGCGAGGACCGCGGTGGTGGTCCACAGGGCCCGGCCCACGGTGCGGAAGGTCGAGCGAACCGCTTCCGGCGCGGAGAGCCCGTCGCGGCGGCCCCTGAGATACTTGCTCAGGAAATGGATCGTGTCATCCACGATGATGCCGAACGCGATCGCGGTCATCACCGAGCCGGCGAGCCCCACCCGGCCCACGAGGTAGCCCCACAGCCCGAAGCTCATGGCGGCGGGAATGAAGTTGGGCACGAGGCTCGCCAGACCCAGGCGCACGCTCCTGAACACTCCGATCAGGATAAGCGAGATGAGGCCCATCGCGATGATCGTCCCGCGGAGCATGCTCGCGATGTTTCGCTGCGAGAGGTGAGCGAAGGCGATGCTGACCCCGGACCCCTCGGTGGCGAGCTGCGGGGCGTTGGCCGCAAGCCAGGCCTGCGCGCGCGCGTCGAGCTCGCGCTGCTGCCGAGCCGAAAGGCTTCGGGTCACCGCGGTCAGGCGCGTGGCGGACTTGGCGATGTCGATCCGGTTGTTGAGGTCGCTCCCGAACGGAAGCGACAGCTCGTAGAGGAGCAGGTACTGCGCGGCGAGGGCCGGGTCGTCCGGCAGGCGGAAGAAGGCCGGAGCGTCGCCGTGCATGTTCCGGTTGAGGCGCCGCATGATGTCCGGAAACGCCTGGACGTGAGCCACCTCGGGCTGCGCGCGGTACCACTTGGCAAAGGCGTCGACCGCGCGCAGGTAGTCGGGATCGGTGATGCCGCCCTCGCGACCGGCCCGGAGCGAGTACTCGATCGTCTCCATGCCGGTCAGGTTGTCGATCACGAAGTCCGTGTCGCGGCGGAACTCGTAGCGTTCATCGAAGTACCTCGTCCAGTTGTCGGTGAGCTCGATGCGGGGAATGCCGAGCACGAGGGCGAGGGAAAGGAGGGCGACGAACCAGAGGAGAAAGTTGCGGCGGTCGACGACGAAGGCGCCGAAGCGGTCGAAGAAGTCGGCCCGCTCCGGGCGGCCGCGTGGGGCGCGCACCGGCAGGATCGAGAGCAGGGCGGGCAGGACGGTCATGGAGTAGACGAAGGCGCAGACCACCCCGAACGCCACGAGGTTGCCGAGCACCCGGAACGGCGGAGAGTCCGAAGCGTTGAGGCTGAGGAAGCCGATCACGGTCGTCGCGGTGGTGAGGAACACCGGCCACGCGTTGTCGCGGAGCGACCTGGCCACCGCGTCGTGCCGGTCGAGCCCTCGCCGCATTCCGGCGAGCACGGCGGCCACGATGTGCACGGAGTGCGCGACCGCGACCGTCATCACGATGATCGGCACCCCCGAATTGACGGGATTGAAGACGGTACCGATCCACCCGGCGAATCCCATGGTGGTGTTGATGACGAACACGAGGGTGATGACGAGGCCCAGGGTCCCGAGCACGGAGCGAAGAAGCAGCGCGGAGGCGACGACGATGATCAGGAAGACGATGGGGGCGAGGGTCTCCATCTCCCCCTGGGTGACGTCGGCGAAGGTCCGGTGCAGGATGACGTCGCCGGTCAGGTGGTAGGCGAGGTCCGGGTGGCTCGCGCGAGCTTCGTCCAGCAGACCGCGGAGATAGTCGGAGATCTCGGCGAGCGCGGCATCGGTGTCCTCGGGAAGGGCGAAGTTGATCGCGAGCCCGGCCACGCGCCCGTCGTGGGAGACCAGCCGCCCGGCGAGCTCGATGGAGCCGAGGGCGATCCCCTCGATTCGCGCGAGGTCGTCGTCCTCGAGCGACGGCGCACCCTCGACCAGCGGCTCGACGACGAGGTCGTCCCCGGACGCCTCGCTGTGGGAGAAGTTGGTCAGGGAGTCGACCCGGGTCGCCCAGGGGGCCCGCCAGGCCGCCTCGGTCAGCTCCTCGATCGCGGCGAGCGTCTCGCGGGTGAAGACCGACCCCTCGCGGGGCGTGACGGCGACGAGCGCCGTATTGGACGATGCGTACGTCTCCTCCAGCGCGTCGAGCGCGGCGAGCTGCGGATTGTCCTCGTCGAAGAGGCTCCGGTAGTCGTTCGTGATGCCGATGAAGCGAGCGCCACCCGTCACCGCGAGCATGAGCAGGGTCGTGGCGACAAGCACCGCCCACCGGCGCTGAAGGACGATCCCGATGAAGCGCTCGAGCGGCGCAATGGCCGAAGTGTCGCCCATCCTCAGCCGCCGTCGGTCACGCGCCCGTCGGTCTCGACCCGGGGTGGAATCGAGGTGGCCGCGTTCCGCCGTCCGTGTACCGTCCTCCGGAAGCGGCGCCACCGTCCGCGGAGGCTGACGATGCGCAAGGCGCAATCACCGCTCACCAGGGCTGCGACCTCGAGTTCTTCACGTCATCGGGCATCCGGTAGCTCAGTCCTTCGTCATCGTAGATCGAGATCTGAAGGAGCTGCGAGAAGTTGCTCGATCGGATCGCGTCGCCCCTCTCGAACAACCGCCGAAGGCGCTGCTTGGTGCGGAACGCGAACAGGGTGCCCAGGGTACGGGTCTTCGGGTAGCCGAACCGGTCGGCGAGCTCGTTCCCGATGAGGGCTCTCGAAAGTCGGTGGGCGAGCGCAATCACGTTCCGCTTTTCCGCCGGGTCCGTTATGTTCGCAACCTCCGGAATCGCCTGGATCAGGCCGTTGGCGACGGTGACGGCATCGGAGTCCGGCGGCGGCTCGCACAGGTAGGCCATTTCGTAGACCTTCTTCGCATCCTTGCCGGTGACGTAGAGAATGGACTCCGGTATCCCCATGAGATAGCCGCTGTAGCGCCAGACGGCGAGAACGCTTTCGCGCTCCTTGTTGTCGAACTTCGCGCCGACCAGCTCGGCGTAGTCGAGCAGGCGCCGGGAAAACACGGAGATGGCAAAACCGAGATGGGCGGCGCTCAACGGCGTGCCCCAGGCGTCGTGGTCCCAGAGTTCCGACCGGGACAGGAGGCTCCTGACCCGAGCGTGAACGAACCGGATGCGGGTCGAGAGCTTCCACCCGTCGTTGTCCCGGTACAGGCCGCGGGGGAAGAAGATGTCGAGCAGGTGCCGATTGTTCTGCCGGAGCCGGCGGCTGGTGGACACGGTTCGCTCGGTGATGAAGAAGGACTTGGAGATGAGGGTCGACAATCCCTCCACCAGCACCCCCGTCACGAATGCGATGAGCATGAGATCCGCGTTCGCGTGAAAGGCCCGGATACCGGGGATGAACATTTCGCGGTCGAGCCAGGGAGGGTCCTCCAGATCGCGGAAGAAATCTCGAAGGCATTGCGGTGCGCCGCGCAGCACCTCGTCATCCTGCTCGATCCCCGCCCTGATGAAACGGTGAAGGTCGGGCGGGGGAAGCGAGGCGAGCTCCTCCAGGACCGGATCGAGCATCGGGTCGCCGATCCCGGTATGGCGCAGGTAGCTGTCCGCGCCGGCCGGATCGTGGAGGCGAGCCCGTTCGTATCCCTCCGTGTACGCCGAGGGAACGTGCACCATTTCTTCAGGTTCTGACCGGAGGTTCAGGGACAGCCTGAGACTCCTCGAAAGGAGGACCAAGTCTGCCGCATTGTAGCGGAATACGATTTGCGTACAATTTCGGTTCCCGTTTTCCGGATGTATCGGTGGCGAAGGGAGCGGGTGGGGTGCGTGAGAGACTCCCGCGCCGCACGAGCCTGGATGCGGTAAAGTGCTTGCCGGTCAGCCGCGCATGTTGCTGCGAGGGGCGGAGGAATCAGGTGGCGAAACGGGCCTTGAAGGTCATCCTCGCGCAGCCGCGAGGATTCTGCGCCGGTGTCGTGAGAGCGGTGGACATCGTGGAGCGCGCGCTCGACATCTATGGAGCGCCCGTCTACGTGCGGCACGAGATCGTGCACAACAAGCACGTCGTCGACAGTCTTCGGGCCAAGGGCGCGCGCTTCGTCGAGGAAGTGGATGACATCCCCGAGGGCGCGGTCACCGTGTTCAGCGCCCACGGCGTGGCCCGGAAGGTGGTGGACGCCGCCGGGGTCCGCGGGCTGCAGGTGATCGACGCCACCTGTCCGCTCGTGAGCAAGGTGCACAACGAGACGAAACGCTATGCGCGCAAGGGCCACGAGGTGATCCTTATCGGCCATCCCGGCCACCCGGAAGTCGAAGGGACGATGGGACAGGTGTCGGCCGATGTCCACCTCGTGTCGGACATCGGGGACGTGGCGACCCTGGAGCCGTCCGATCCGAACAAGCTCGCCTACGTTACGCAAACGACCCTCAGCGTCGACGACACCCGGGAGATCATCGCGGCGCTCAAGGAGCGTTTCCCGGAGATCCGCGGCCCCGACGTGAAGGACATCTGCTACGCCACCCAGAATCGGCAGACCGCGGTGCGGCGGCTCGCGGAGCGCTCCGACGTGATCCTGGTCATCGGCGCCGATTACAGCTCGAATTCCAACCGGCTGCGGGAGATCAGCGAGGAGTCCGGCACCGACAGCTACCTCATCC
Organism: Gammaproteobacteria bacterium; assembly: GCA_022822245.1. Next base: position 2,708 of record JAJECB010000446.1, on the reverse strand, counting down.
CGGATGCCGGGGGTCTGGACCCCGCCTGGCTGGACGGGGCACGGACGGTGGGGGTCACGGCCGGGGCGTCGGCGCCGGAGCAGCTCGTCCAGGAGCTGATCGCCCGTCTCGACGACTTGTTCGACATCACCGTGGCCGACCTCGACGGCATCGAGGAGAACGTCACCTTCCGCCTGCCGGGCGAGCTTCTCGACGCCGAGAAGCGGGTGGCGTAGCACGCGGGCGCCCGGCGCCCGGTCCCCGGCCTCCGGCTCGCCGCACGGTGCGGCCGCCGCTTCTTCTCGACGGGGGCGTTTCCGGATCGCCACGGCCGCCCGAGCGCCGCCCGCCGGTCCCGGGCCGGAATGCGTTGCGCGCTAGAATACGGACCTGCCTCTCTTTCCCGGAGCTGACCGATGGACGACGATACCCGAACCGCCCTCGAAGCGGCCGCGTTCCGGACGCTGGTGGCGCATCTTCGCGAGCGGACGGACGTGCAGAACATCGACCTCATGAACCTCGCGGGCTTCTGCCGGAACTGCCTTTCGAAATGGTACCGGGCGGCTGCCGAGGAGCAGGGCTTGCATCTGGACTACGACGAGGCGCGCGAGATCGTGTACGGGATGCCTTACGCCGAGTGGAAGGCCCGGCACCAGACCGAGGCGACGCCGGAGCAGCGCGCGGCCTGGGAGTCGAGCCGCCCGCACGGTTGACCGGCCCCGCCTCTCCGTCACGCCGACCCCGCCCATCGCACCGGGGCCGGGCCGGCGACTCCCTCCCGCGTCCATGATCCCGCCTCGTCGAACCCGCGCCCGGCTGCGCCGCTCCTCGACCGGGTCGGCGTCGTGCCGTTACCGCGCCGATGGGCACCGGGAACCGCAGCCAGTAACCTGAATGGACCTCGCCGCCCTCGCATCCTCGATCCCGGTCGAGCCCTGGGTGTGGCAGGCGTTCGTCGTCGTCTTCCTCACCCTGGCGGCGAGCTACGTTGCGCGGCGGGTCCTGCTCTCGTGGGGCCGGCGCCTCGAGCGGACCTCGACCCCGTGGGACGACGCCCTGGTGGACTCGATCCGCCGCCCGCTCCGGGTATTCATCTGGGTGGTCGGGATCGCCTTCGCCGCGAGCCTGGTTCCGGTCGCGGGAGAGGGAACCATCTTCGAGGCAGTGGACGCGGCCCGCGATGTCGGCGTGGTGGCCTGCATCGCATGGTTTCTCGTCCGCTTCGTCTCGCAGGCGGAGGAGAACCTCCTGGCCCGCGAGACGGACTCCGAGCCGGGGCCCGACCGCGCCACCCTCGACGCGATCGCGAAGCTGCTCCGCGTCTCGATCGTCATCACCGCGACGCTCGTCGTCATGCAGACCCTCGGGTTCAGCATATCGGGGGTGCTCGCGTTCGGCGGCATCGGCGGCATCGCGGTCGGGTTCGCGGCCCGCGACATGCTTGCGAACTTCTTCGGCGCGCTCATGATTTACCTCGACCGGCCCTTCGTCGTCGGGGAGACGATCCGGTCCCCGGACCGCGAGATCATGGGCACCGTCGAGCAGATCGGCTGGCGCCTCACGCGCATCCGCACCTTCGAGAACCGCCCCCTCTACGTTCCGAACTCGGTCTTCGCGACCATCGCCATCGAGAACTTCACCCGGATGCTCAACCGCCGGATCTACGAGACGATCGGGGTTCGCTACGACGATTCGACCCGGGTTCAGCCGATCGTCGACGAGGTGCGGGCGATGCTCGAATCGCACCCCGGGATCGACCCCGACGAGTTCCTGATGGTGAACTTCAACGCGTTCGCTCCTTCCTCCCTCGACTTCTTCATCTACGCCTTCACCCGGACCAAGGCGTGGGACGAGTACCACGCGGTCAAGCAGGACGTGCTGCTCAATGTGAACGGGATCATCGAGCGCCACGGGGCGGAGATCGCGTTCCCCACCTCGACCATCCACTTCGCCGGGAGCGCCGGAGCGGGGGCGGAGGCTCGATTGCCGGGCGCGGCGACGGAGGGGGAATCCAGCGCCGGCGAGAAGGGCGGTTAGGCGGCGCCCGCCGGGCGAGCGGAATCCCGGGCGGCGCGGGCGCCGGCCTCGATCCGGTCGATGACCGCCGGCAGCTCGCTCAGGCACGCCACCTCCCCGTCCGCCACGGCCGCCCCGTTCGGGAGGGGAGCTCGCTTCCGGTTGACCCAGACGGTGTACCAGCCGAGTCGCCTGGCTCCGGCCACGTCGGCGTCGAGGTGGTCGCCGACGTGCACGATCTCGTCCGGATCGAGCCCGGTTCGGCGCATCGCCTCCTCGAACATGGCGGGCTCGGGTTTGCTCAGTCCAACCTCTCCCGCCTGGAGCGCGAAGTGGAACAGGGGTCCGATGTCGAGCCTGCGCACGTCGGCGTTCCCGTTGGTAAGGGCGCCGATGACGTAGCGCCGGCGGAGGGTCCGCAGCACCTCCACCGCATGCTCGAAGTACTCGATGGTGTGCCGGGACGTGAGGAACACCTCGAAACCGGCCCGCGCGAGGCGTTCCGCCTCCGTCTCCGCACGGCCGGTTCGAACGAGGGCGGTCTTCAGCACCTGCACCCGAAGCTCGCTCACGTCGTGTGCGAGCTGTGGCGTCTTCGCAATAATCGAAGTGCGCACCCTGAACAGCGCCTCGCGGTCGTAGCGTGCCGCCATGTCCGGGCAGTTCGCGTCTAGCCAAGCGCGCAGATCCCGCTCCGCGCAAGCGATCGCGGG